>JBBITL010000019.1:65179-79529 GCA_037440765.1 Solibacteraceae bacterium | reverse complement strand
ACTATCACCGCTGCTTCATTGCACCCGCCGGGGCAAGTTTTCACACGCACTCGTACGCTGAAGCAAAATCGGGTTGCCTGCCTTCCTCCGGGCGGCGAGGTGGGCTGTTAGAATGGGGGCAAATGGTGCGGGCGGGCGCCGACGCTCACCGATTGGCAGGACAACTCCACCACGCGTCGCTGGCCGGGCTTCTGTTGAGCGGCTACCTCGCACTGGCCGGATCGGGCCACCTGGGACTCGGCTGGGCTCTCGTCGCGGGCGCCGGAATCGCTGTGCTGGCCGCCACGGGCTGGTTTCTCGCTGAGCGCTTTGCGCGCGGTTCGACGTTCGTCGAGATCCTCGCCTCCCTGGAACTTCTGGCCGCGGCGCTGCTTTCGGCAAGCCTCAGTTTCTTCCTTTTCCTGGCCGCGTTCGTGTTCTTTCTTGTGGCGGCCCACGCAGCGGGCGAAATACGGCAGTCGGCCCGCGGCCACGCGCAGGTCGCCCGAGGCGGCCTCCGCGGGTTCCACGCGCGGTTGAGCGGGTTGATCTTCTGCGCCAGTCTGGTCATCCTTATCCTGACGGCTGGCCTGTTCTTCGTTCTTCCCCGCACGGCGAATGAGGCCTTTCGCCGGTTTGCCCCGGAACGTTTCCGTCTCCCCGGCTTGGCGAGCGAAGTGCAACTCGGCCAGATCGGCGCCATACTGAACCGCAGCGCGGCCGCCATGCACGTGCGCGTCATCGGCCCGCACCGGGAGTTGCCGGTCAGGTGGCGCGGCATGGCGCTCACCTCGTTTGACGGGCTCAGGTGGAGCAGTCCGGAGGGTGCTGGCCGGATAATCCAGGTCGAGGAAGGGCGCAGCATCCTGGCCGATGACGATCAGCGCCGCCGCGCGGGCGGACGTATCACCTATGAAGTGCGGCTGGAGATGGCCGCCGGCGGCGTGCTGTTCCTGACCGGAATCCCGGAAGTCCTGTGGACGTCATCGGCGTCCGTCCGGGAGACGCCGGAGGGGTCATTGCTCCTGGCTGACGCGACCGGCCGGCGGCTGCGCTACGGCGCCATTGGCTACCTGGACGATACGCGAACCGCTCCCAGGCCCGGCGGCGACCATCTGAGGCTGCCCGCGCTGGATCCCCGCGTCCGGGCCCTGGCGCGGAACGTGACGTCTGAGGAGTCCTCCGATGAAAGGCGGGCCCGCGCGCTGGAGAGCTACCTGGCCCGCAGCTATCAGTACACGGCGGAGCTGCCTTCGGAGCAGTCTTCCGACCCCCTGGCGCAATTCCTGTTCGATCGCCGCAAGGGGCACTGCGAGTATTTTGCCTCCGCCCTGGCAGTTATGCTGCGTTCCTTGGGGATCCCCTCGAGACTGGTCACCGGTTTTCATGGCGGGCAACTGAACCCCGTCACCGGATGGCACCTCATCCGGACGTCGGACGCGCACGCCTGGGTCGAGGCCTGGGTAGACGGGAAGGGTTGGCTTGCGTTTGATCCCACACCTGCCGTCCAGACTCCCCGGAACCCCCCGCTGCTGGGCAGACTCACGTTTTACGCCGATGCCGCCGGTATGTTCTGGCAGGACTGGGTCGTAGACTACAGCCTGGAGCGACAGGTGACCCTGGCCGAACGCATGCAAGGCTCGGGGCGCACGTTCGGAGCCCGCTGGCTGGATGGCGCAAGGCTGGGCTTGCTGCGCTGGCGGGACGCGGCGGCGGGAGCGGCCCGCTCCTACGGAGTCGGATTCCTTCTTCTTGTCCTGGCGGCAGGGGGACTGTACGTTCTGGCGCCGAAGGCCCGGAAGCTCTGGCGGATCAGGCGACGCTTCAGCAGGGCCCGCAGCGGCGGAGTCGTCGCCTCCGATGCCACGCTGCTCTACAGCCGCATGTTGGACATCCTCGGGCGTCGGGGCTACCGCAAGCCGGCCTGGTTCACGCCCTGGGAGTTCGTCCGGTGCCTGCCGCCCTCGGAGACGGCGGAGGCCGCGGCGGTGTTGACCGCCGCCTATCACGACCTGCGCTACGGAGGCCGCCCCGAAGCCGCTTCGCGCATGATCGAGCTGCTCGACCGTCTGGAACACGCCCCGCCGGAGCCCGGCGCCTGAGTCCTACGGAAGGTCCCCGTTGTCGGCGCGCAGGTGCACCCGGTGTGGCGGCTTGATGGCGGCCAGCAGTTCCTTCCGGCTCTTCACCTGAAGTGGCTTGCCGGCGTAGATCTTGCCCGTACTTGCCATCAGCCGCTCAGGAACTGCGCCGGCGAACAGGAACAGAGGCCAGGTGAACGCCGGGCCGTTCAGGCGTCGCAGCTTGAAAAGCCACAACCCGAGCGCGCCCAGCCGCCAGGCGATCGGTCCCCACCAACTGTACAGCCCGACGCGCACGTTCATCCTCCAGCACTTCATCATGAGTTGCCACTGAAGCGCGGACAGCTGACGCGTCTCGGTCACGCCCCTCATCTTCTCCATGCGCGTGTCGCACAAGGGCGTGAAGATGGACGGCACAAAGAAGGCAAACAGGCCCCGCCGCTCGATTTCGTAGACCAGATCCAGCGTCGCCATCACGTCCTCGCCGGTTTCCCCCGGGTTGCCGATCATCAGGGTTATCACCGGGAACCAGTTGTGGCGGTTGAGTATTGTCAGGGCCTGGATCACCACGCTCGTCCAGTCCTCGATGGGAAACGGGACCGGCTTGCCAGGCATCATCGTCCGCGCCAGCCGCACGGAGCCCGTCTCCAGACCCATCAGCGGGCTCAGGATCTTCTTCTTCGGGTGCGTGCTGAGTGCCGGCAGGTGGAGGGGGCTCTTGTCCAGCAGCAGCCCGGTCAGTTTCTCGATCAACAGCGGATCGACCGCCGCCGGGGCTATGGTGGCGTGGCTGAGCAGGATCTCCTCCAGGCCTGGCGTGGAGGCTACCGCCGAGAACAGGTCCACCAGCGCCTCGCGGTTGGGAAAGTAAAAAGGCACGCCCGTGCGCACCTGGCCCCAGATGAACATGTCCTCGGTGGCCAGCGAGATCCGCCGGTTGCCCTGGCGGACATTGGCCTCCACCGCCCGCATGATCTTCTCCTTGGGCACGTCCAGCTGCGGGCTCAAATCCGGCACGCAGAAGTGACACCGGCGTCCGCAGCCGGTGGTCATCTCCACCACGCCGAAAGTGGTCCGCTTCTCCGGTACCAGGATGTCGTCCCTGCTCGTCGGATGCGCGGCCTCCAGGCGAAGTGGGAGCGGTTCTCCCCGGACCGCCTTCCGGATGACCTCCATCGTGTCGGGGGACTCGCCGCGTCCCTCCACCACACAATCGACGCCAAGCTCGGCGTGGCTGCCGGTCTGGGTGATCTGCCACGCCCCCGAGCCGCCCACCAGCACCTTGAAGTTCCCGCGGTGCGGGTTCGCCTTGATCAGGCCGAACAGTTGCCTGGCGTAGTGCGAGTTTATCGGCTCGCGGGAGGAGCCGAAGACCGAAGCATACACGCCCGCGGCGAAAGTCACCCCCAGCGGATTGTGCGTCGAGACGCCCACCAGCCTCGTCCGCGGACCTATGAACCGCGCAAGGTCATCCGGGTAGCAGCAGACGATCTCCTCTTGCGGATACTCCCGCAGCAGGGCGGCTTCCAGCGTGCGGATGCCCGCCGGCATGTAACGCGCGGAGCCATCCTCGTCGCGCTCCACGTCCTTCCAGCGGGGGTACTTCGAGTTGAAGATGCCTTCCAGGCCTTTCGGCATGGAGGCCACGCCCATCTGTATGAAGAAGCCTGCGTGATCGATGGTCTCGGTGAGGGGAGCGGTGAGTACAATCAGCTTGCCGCTGTTCGCGATCTGAGGAGCAGACATCGCAAACCAATACCGACAGTTTAACCTGGATTCTTCGCCGTTGCTCAGGAGAATCGCTCGAGGACGGATATGGCCTTGGAGTAGATGCTGGAGATGGAATTAGCCATGGGTGGGATGACCGCGCCGGCGCTTACCCCCACCACGCCCGCCATCAAGGCGTACTCGACGAGGTCCTGGCCCGATTCGTCACGCGCGAAGAACTGTTTCAGAAGTTGCAGCATCACCTGCCACCCCCAGCTACTATGCTGCGGTTTTCGCGCCCACGGGGGAATCCGGCTCCCCACCTAGCGGCAGCCGGATTTCGCCTCAGGGCAGGCCGGCCGCCGCGTGGCGGACCACGGTGTAGTTGCGGAGGGTCAGCGTGTCGGTGGTGCTGCTGGCGAAGCGGCCCGCCAGCTCTATGGCCAGCGGCGCCGAGAAAGCGGCAGTGGCGATGCCCGTGCCGGAGGACAGCGCAAGCGACGCCCCCCAGTCCTGCGCCGCCCACAGTGCGCCTCCAGTGTACAGGCCGAATTCGCTTCTGCCCACGATTTGCGTTTCCGCCGCCGTCGCCGGCCTTGAGATGACCGCCGTCCCGCCCCAGCGGAGTTCGATGCTGGGGGCGCTTGATGTTCCCTCGTGCGTGAAACCGAACGACACCACCACCCGGTCTCCGGCAGCCAGGGTATTGGCCGGGATCGTGCAGGAGCCCAGGCTGGTCCATGAAGTGGAACTGGTGCTTGACCCGGTGCCTCCGCAAAGCACCGTGACCGCGCCCGCCGCCGTCCATGGCGGGTTGCTCCCGTCCGCCAGCCGGTAGGACGCCGCCAGCACGTCACCCGGCTGGGGCGTGGTCCCGGCCGTGAACGTGATTCCGGCGCCGCTCAGGCTGTAGTCCACCCCTGGCCGCTGGAGCAGGCCGTTGCGGAACAGCGCCAGGCTGGCCGGCGGGCTCGGAATCTGCGTGAGCGTGAACCAGCGGTTGGCCCCGTTGATCGCCCCCGCAGGGGTTTCCGCATCCACGTAGCCGGGCCCGCTGGCCATGTCGCACGGTCCGGCTGTGCCGTCCACGCGGACGCAGTCAGTCAGGTCTCCCGCCACCGCCTCCAGCGTCCCCTGCTCCGTGATGAATGCGGCTCTGCCCGGCGCGTAGCCCGGCCCCTTGAGCGGCCGGGCTTCCAGTTCGTCCGTCAGGCCCGCCACGTCGGACAGAAGGATCTGTGTGTTCCCGGGCGGTGGCAGCACCACGCTCCCGCTGGAGGGGCTCAACACGCGCACGTCCCGCAGCCGCAGCGTGGCCGTGCTGGGCGGCACGGCCCAGATCTCATCGAACTGTATCCGGCCGTCGCTGTGGTAGCGCACCGAATAGTACGCCCCTGGCGTCGCGTTGGTGGTCGGCACCAGCCGGACCCGTATCGCGCCGTCCCGTATCGGGACCGTGACGCTGTGTGTGGCGATGTTCGAGAAGTCCGCGGCTTGAAAACTCTTCCACTCCACGAACGCCACGCCGTTGAACCGCGAGCCATCCGCTCTGTACAGCGTGTCCTGGATGGTGGTCAGGGGAGGCGCGGCTATGAGCGCCCCCAAAGACAACAGCCACGCAGCCGCGACGCCGCAACGAATCCGCATAGTTGGCCTCCAAAACAAATGGCCCGGCCCGTCGGGGCAGGCCGGGCTGGCTCCATCAGCAGCCTTTCGGCTTCAGTCTAGAGGCCCAAGCTGGCCGCGGCTGCCCTCGGCGAGAAGGCGGAGTCCGCCAAGCTGTTGTGATTTCGCCACTTGTAACGTGCGAACCGGTGCGCCGGCATTTGTGACTGGCTGCCCCGTGGCCTGCGATATAATGAACCCCGGGCAGAGCGCCCAATCAATCATTTTGTAAACCTGTTCGTGAGGGATCGACTGTGCTTTCAACGAACCGAACTCATAACGTATTGGATAAGGCCGGAGTCGAAGCGCTTCGCAAGATCGAACCCGGCCGCTTCGAATACCGCGCGGAAGGCGGAGCTTATCTGAATCTAAGAGGCTTGCCGCTCACTCCGTTGCCGGAAATCGATGAACAAAAAACAGCGGAGATCTGCCGGGTGGTCCGCGGCTTGATCTTCGCTTCCTTGAATGCTTCAAAGTCAGGACACCCTGGCGGGTCGTCTTCCAAGACCGAGCAGATTGTCACGCTGCTCGTTAGTGGCGTCCTGGGCTTCGACGCGTGGGACCCGAAGCACCCCGGCCGGGACAGGCTGGTGTGGTCCGCCGGACACTGTACTCCGCTGCTGCACTCCGTGGTGTCGCTGGTCTACGAGACGCTGCGCCGGAAGGGCATGAGCCTCCCGGCGGACCAGCCCGTCAGGGCCACCTACCCGGAGGATCTTGCCCGCTTCCGCCGCTTCGGCGGGCCGAGCGGCCACGTGGAGTCCGATTCCCCGCTGGCGGACACCTCCACGGGCTCCTCCGGCCACGGCTTCTCCGCCGGGCTGGGCTTCGCCGTGCTGCACAGTTCCTGCGGCCTGGCCACCAGGGCTTTCGTCCTGGCGGGCGACGCCGAGTCCGAGGAGGGAATGTCCTACGAGGCGCGCAACGTAGCCTCCGCGCTCGGTGCCAGCAACCTGGTCGTGAGCCTGGACTTCAACGGCCACGGCATCGACGGCCCCATCACCGACGCCATGCCGATCCCCTACCCGAACCACTGGTTCTCGCCGGGCTGGAACGTCATCGAGGTCGACGGCCACAATATCCTGGAACTGGCCTGCGCCTACCGTCTGGCTGCGCAGGACTTCGGCGCCGGCCAGCCCACCATTGTGCTGTGCCACTGTGTCAAGGGCAAGCACTACGGCAGGCTGGAAAACACGTCCGACTCCCACGGCGCGCCGCTCCCTCATGCCGAGTACGTCGAGGCGATGAAGAAGCTCGGCTTCGACATCCCCGGCGACGAGAAGAACGTCGCCGCTGACATCGCAGCGGTCACGGCGGCTTTGAGGCCGGCTGAGACCGACTACCTGCTGGAGCGTCTCCGCGCTGCCGCCGCCCGTCTTCAGCCCGAGCCTGAACTGCGTCAGCGGATCGAAGTGGCTCTGGCGGGCCGGCCCATCGCCGACTACTCAGGCCTGAAGCGCCCCGACCCGCTTCCCCCTGAACTGGTGTTCCCCGAGGGCGGCTCGGTGCCCACGCGCAAGGCCACCGAGGCCTGGTTTGACTGGGCCATGAAGCACACCGCATTCTTCTATGTCGGCTCCGGCGACCTGATGAAGTCCATCCTCACCGGCAAGGCGGAGAACGTCTACGGCGTCCTCAGCCGCGCCAACCCGCTCGGGCGGGGCTTCCGCTTCGGCATAGCCGAGCAGAACATGGCCATGATGTCCACGGCCATCGCGCAAGACCGGCTGCCGGGCGGCTTCCGCCCCATGACGGCCTTCGCCACCTACGGCGTGTTCACGCCGATGATGGCGAACCCGGTCCGCATGACGCTCATCAACAATGATGTCAACCCGCACGCCAGGGCGTTCTTCATTATGCTGGCGGCGCACGACGGGCCGGAGACCGGCGAGGACGGCCCCACCCATCACGGCCTGTTCTGGATGTCACTGTTCAGCGCCTACCCCGGCATCAAGGTCTACAAGCCCATGGACGCCAACGAAACCGTGGAGATGCTGTTCCACGCCGCTCAGCGCGGAGAGCCCGTGGCCCTTTCAGTGGCGCGTCCGAACACCCCGGTCCTGAAGCGCGGCGGCGACACCCCGCCCGCTATCGAGGCCATCAAGGGAGCCTATGTGTTCCGGCCGTTCAGGGGCAACGGGAAACGGAAGCTCGTCCTTGCAGTCTGCGGCGGCCAGATGATGGCCAACCTGCTGGAAATCCTGCCCGATGTGGAGCAGGCCGCCGACGTGAAGATCGTCGCCGTCACCGCACCCGCGCTCTTTGAGGAGCTAAGGGACCGTGATCCGAGGCAGGCTGCCGGGATCCTGTCGGACGAGGAACGCCAGCACGTGGTTACTCTGCACAACGGGTGGCCCGGCTTCCTGTACCCGTTCCTGCTGCCCGCCGACTACCGCCGGCGCGTCCACGGTATGAACAGGTTCTCGCGCTCCGGCAGCCCGGGCGAGATCTATAAAGACTTCGGGTTCGACCCGGCGGGAATGAGGCAGAAGATCCTGGCCAGCCTGTAGGGGCCGGGCATGCCCGGCGGCTACTTCTGGCGCAGGTAGGAATCGTCGCCGCTGATCCAGTCTTCGCGGCGCGGCGAGAAGATCTCGATGATGACGGTGTCTTCCAGGGCCTCGTTGCCGTGCGGCACGTCGGGCGGCACGTGCACGAACTCGCCGGCCTTCAACTCGAAGGTCTCATCGCCACAAGTCATGCGCACCGCGCCGGACTGAACCATCGTTACCTGGTCGTTGATATGGTGGTGCATCGCGACCTTGTTCCCTTTGTCGAAGCGGAAACGGGCCACCGTGAAGTTCTGCGCGTGCAGAGCCCGGCGGCCGGCGAGCGGGTTCATCACGTCTTCCTTGATGCTGTTCCAGGTGAGGATGTCCATGCGGGCATTCTAACAGAACCGGTGCGGGCCGCTCGAACGGCAGATGTTTCATTCGCCGCCGTTCTCAGAACGCGAGATGGTCAGGAATGTTGTTCAGGAGTAAGCGTCAAGCCAGCCGCGTCCCGACAGGCGGCGCCGTTGAGGCTGCCGGTTCCGGGCGGCCCAGCCTGCGCGGGGTGGCCGTGGGCCGGCGCAACTGGACGTTCTTCGGGAGCGATAACGGCGGACGCACCGCGGCGGTGCCGGGCAGTCTGATCGCCACGTCGAAGCGCCACCACTTGGATCCGTTCGCCTGCCTGCGCGATGTGTTCGCTCGTATCAGCGGGCATCCGCAGAACCGGCTCGAGGAATTACTGCCGGACCGCTGGCTGGCGAGCAGGTCACCCGCCACCGCCTGATTCGACAAGAGGACTCCGCCCCGCCCGCGCCGGCCCTACCTGGGTTCGCCGGGCGCGTACTGTCAATCTGGTATCGTTTCTGCATAGCGACTCTCCTTTTTCCTGGAAGAAAAATTTCCTGAGGCTATCACGCCTCGGGGAGTGAGAGTCGCTGCTTTCTACGAACTGCCGGGCGTCCTCCCAGACGCTGCCTCGCGGGACATGGCTGCTTGACTTGAAGCCGGTTCATCCACAAAAATGGACAATGTCCGCCATAAGGCGGGCAGCCGGCGGCTCTGGCCGGATGAGGAAGACCGCGCCCTGAACATTGGGATGATGAGAATCGGGAAGAGCACAGGCTTTCTGCTTCTTCTGGCTCTGGTGGCGATGCAGTCCGCGGCGGCGGACAGCGCCGCCAGGAGCAAGACTCAGCCGGCGGCCAAGCCCAAGACGGCCCCGGCGGCTGCGGCCAGCAAGGCGGCGCCAGCCACCCCCGCCAGGAAGACAGCTGCGGGGGCTGTGAGCAGTCCTGCGAAGACAGCAGCGCCGGCTACCAGGACGACTGCCGCGGCGAAGCCGAAGACCGCGGCCGCCAAGGCCGTGCCCAGGAAGAAATCCAGCCCCTGGAGCGAGCCGACATTCGCCGACTCCACCAAAGGCGACGACATCAGCGGGGAAGACCTGGCCGTGCGCCGGGCGGCTGTGCTCGCGCTGGGCCCGTACAACGGTTCGATTGTGGCGGTCGATGCCATGAACGGCCGGGTCCTGGCCATGGTGAACCAGAGACTGGCCCTGCAGAGCGGGTTCCAGCCTTGCTCCACCGTGAAACTGCCGGTGGCAGTCGCCGGGCTTGTGGAGAACCTGGTCGCGCGCGACACTCCGGTGAGGATTGGCGGGCCCACGAGGCTGACGCTCACGGAGGCCATGGCGCGCTCCAACAACCCGTACTTCGCCATCCTCGGCGCCAAGCTGGGGTTCGACCGTCTGAGCTACTACTCCCGGCTGCTGGGACTCGGTGAACTGGCCGGCCTGAACATCGAAGGCGAGCGGCCGGGCGCGTTTCCAAAGGAGCAGCCGCGCGGGACCAGCCTGGCGATGATGTCCAGCTTCGGGGAGGGCATCTCGCTGACCCCCCTGCAACTGGCCGCCATGCTATCCGTATTCGCCAACGGAGGTACGCTCTACTACCTGCAATACCCGCGGTCGCCGATGGAAGTGCGCGACTTCATGCCGCGCGTGAAGCGGCGCCTGGATATAGAGCGCTGGCTCCCCGACCTGACTGCCGGCATGTCGGCCGCGGTGGAGTACGGGACGGGACGCCGCGCCGGCTACGATCCCGCCGAGCCGGTCTTCGGCAAGACCGGCACCTGCACGGAGAAGCGCACCCACCTTGGCTGGTTCGGGTCCTACAACGAGGCCGGGCATAACCGGCTGGTGGTGGTCGTCCTGCTTACGGGAGGCCACGGGGTGAGCGGTCCCACCGCCGCGCAGATCGCCGGCGACATGTACAAGCGCCTGTCGGCGGACAATTTCTTCGCCAGGGACGGGCGGTTGCCGCCCACTGCGATGGTGCCGGCCGGCGCCTGCTGCTCGCCGTAGAAGCCTCAGGCTTCGGGCCGGGCCACAAATACCGCCGCCCCCATGGCGTGTTTCAGACGCTCCAGGCCCTCGCCGGTGACGCTCGAGATCAGATGAAAGGACAAGCCCCGCGCGGCGGCCAGCGCGCGCAGAGCCTCTATGCGTGAAGGCTCCTGCGCGGCGTCCGCCTTGGTCGCCACCACGATCATCGGCTTGGCCGTCAGAGCCTCGCTGAAGCCCGCCAGCTCCCGCAGGACGATTTCGAAGTCCTGAACGGGGTCCCGCCCGCTCGCCTCGGAGACATCCACCAGGTGCGCCAGCAGGCGGGTTCGCTCGATGTGTCTCAGGAACTGAACGCCCAGCCCGTGCCCCAGGTGCGCGCCTTCGATCAGTCCCGGAATATCCGCCACCACGAAGCTGCGATACTCGCCGGCGTTGACCACTCCGAGGTTCGGCTCCAGCGTGGTGAAAGGGTAATCGGCGATCTTGGGCCGCGCCGCCGAAATCCGCGAAATCAGCGTGGACTTTCCGGCGTTCGGGAACCCTACCAGGCCCACGTCGGCCAGCAGCTTCAACTCCAGCCTCAGCCGCTTCGCCTCACCCGGCTTGCCGGGCTCGTGCTCGCGGGGCGCCTGGTGCGTGGAGGTGGCGAAGCGCGCGTTTCCACGGCCGCCGCGGCCGCCGCGCGCCACCACGAACCGGTCGTCCGCGGCGGTGAAATCGTGCAGCACCTCGCCGCTGGCCGCATCCCGCACCACCGTGCCAACCGGCACAGGGACCATCAAGGAGGCGCCATCCCGGCCGGTGCGGTTGCTGCCTTCACCGTGCCTGCCCCGTCCGGCGCGGTGCTCCGGATTGAAGCGCAGGTGCAGCAGCGTGTTGTGGTGTTCGCTCGAGACCAGGACGACGTCGCCGCCGCGCCCGCCGTCGCCGCCGCTGGGGCCGCCGCGCGGGACGTACTTCTCGCGCCGGAACGCCATGCATCCGTTGCCGCCGTCGCCGGCCTTCACATCGATGACGGCTTCGTCGATGAACATGAATGCGCCGGACAGGCGAAAACGCGTGTCTACTCTGACGGAAGGACGCTGACGAACTTGCCCATGCGGCCGCGGTCGCGGAATGCCACTATGCCGGTGACCTTGGCGAAGAGCGTGTCGTCCTTGCCGACGCCGACATTCTCGCCGGGCTTGAAGCGTGTTCCCCGCTGTCTCACCAGTATGGACCCGCCGCTGACCGCCTGGCCCCCGAAAGCTTTAACGCCGAGGCGCTGCGCCGCCGAATCGCGGCCGTTGCGGGAACTGCCCAAACCTTTCTTGTGCGCCATATCGCTCTCCTAGGCCAGAATCTCGCTCACCTTGATGCTGGTGTAATGCTGCCGGTGGCCGATGGTCCGCTTGACCTGCTTCTTGCGCTTGAACTTGAAGGCCAGTACCTTTGCGCTCCGGTCGTGCCCCGTTATGACGGCCTTGACGCGGGCCCGCGTGGCTTGCTCGCCTGCAAGAGCCTGGCCGCCGTCCTCGAACACCGCCAGCACCCTGTCAAACTCCACTTCGGAGCCGACGTCGCCCGTCAGTCTCTCAACGCGTAACACGTCGCCGGGTGCGACCCGGTACTGCTTACCGCCCGTTTCGATTACCGCGTACATGACAATCCTCGCCTGCTTATTCTGCTTGGGAAGCCGCCTGCGGAGACAAATCCCTCTCAGGGTTCACACCAGGAGCCGCAACTCCTTATTGTACAACAGCCGGGTTCATGCCGTCCTGGGCGGGGCCGCGGCGATGCCGGTGAGCGGCGGCCCCTGGCCCGCTCCGTGCAGCTTGTTGCAGGGCTGACGCTTGCGCGCCAGGCGCAGGTAGTCCAGAACCAGACCGCGCTTCAGGTGCTGTATGGCCTTGGCCGGGTCCACCCCCTTGGGGCATACGCGCGAGCACTCGCCGGCGTAGTGGCAGCGGAACGCGCCGTGAGACGAGCCTGTCCGCTCGCTGCGCGCGCGGCGGCCGCCGTCGCGGGTGTCCGCGTTGTAGCGCTGCGCCGCGGCCAGAGGCATGGGGCCCAGGTAGCGGGCGTCGGTGGCCAGGGTCGGACAGGCCGCCATGCAGCAGCCGCACTTGATGCAATAGGCGAACTGAAGGTACTCCTCAAGCTGGCGCGGCGTCTGTTAGAACTCCCCGGCCGGATCGTCGATCTCCGCCTGGTCTTTGCGAACGACGAACGGGTCAAGTGAGATGTGCTTGTCGAACATCGGCGCCAGGTCCGGGACCAGGTCCCGGATAATCTCGAAGTTCGGCAGCGGGCCGACGGTCAGATCCCTGGTGGTGATGTGCAGGATTTGAGTGTTGCAGGCGAGCGTCGGGCTGCCGTTCAGGAGCATGCCGCAGGAGCCGCAGATCCCCATCCGGCACGAGTAGCGCCACACCAGAGAGGCGTCCAGGTTCTCCTTGATGTAGTGCAGACCCTCCAGAACCGTCATGCCCTCACGGACGGGCACCGCGAACGTCTGAACGTATGGGGCTGGGTCCCGCCCGGGATTGTGCCGTGTAACGTGGAAGCTGACCCGCATTGTCAGCCCCTCCCCGAGAGTGCGAGGGCCCGTGCGCCAATCGCCGCGTACGTGCCAAGCACGAACAGCACCAGTCCGGCAACCAGCAGAATAACGCTGATGGCCTTTTCGGCGGCGGGTTTCAGCGTCAGCTCGAACAGGATCGTCCGAAGGCCGTACAGGCCGTGATAGAGCGCCACTCCGAGCATCAGGATGTAAGTGACGGTGAAAAAAAGCATTCCGTCGCGCGCCAGACTGTTCTCCCTGGAGACCGGCGCGCTCTCGTGCGGGGAGAACCAGCCGGTGAGGCCGCCCGTATGCATGATAAGCATATGAAGACCGAGCAGGAAGAAGAGCGCCGCTCCTGCCGCCATGTGCCAGGTCCAGTATCTCGTTTCGCGCATCTTTCCTCCTAGTGTGACAGCGCCAGATACTCGTACCCGCCGGCCGCCACCACCACCGCGGTGAGGATCATCACCACGATCAGAAGCGGCCGCTGAACGTTAAGCGAGGTCCGGTACGGATAGACCGGCTCGATGGGCTTGCCGGCCGCAACGCCCATCTCCACCAGGATCAGCCGCATTCCGTTCAGGGCGTGGTAGGCGAACGCCGCGAAGACCAGGAACTCCCCGGCCTTGAAGACCGGCTTATCCAGGAGCGCGCCTTCCACCCACAGGTACACCCCTCTGGCGCGCATGTTAGTAACCAGGATGTGAAGCAAGAAGTAAAACAGAATGCCAAGCCCGGTGAGCCGGTGCAGGATGTAGGCATAACGCTCCACGCCCCACCGGCCGCCTCCCAGCCAGCCCCAGATACCGAGCCGGTTGTCGTGCCTCCGCATCTCGGCCATGCCGGCCTCCTTTCTCCCTCAGTACTTGCGTTCCACCGGCTTCCAGGCCGTGATGGTCACTGGCTTGTACTCCAGCCGGGGACTGCCGCCCGTATTGTGAGCCATCGAGTGGGCCAGGAAACGTTCATCGTCGCGTACCGTGAAATCCGTGCGGGCATGGCCTCCGCGCGATTCCTCCCTGGCTACTCCCGACAACAGAAGCACCTCGGCCAGCTCCAGCATATTGGCGGTCTCCAGCGTCTGGATCAGGTTCGAGTTGTAGATACGGCTCTTGTCCTCGACCGAGATGCGGCGGAAGCGCTCCTGGAGACCGGCGAGCTTGCCGAGCCCCTCGCGCATGGACTTGCCGTCCCGGTATACGCCGGCGTGCTCGTCCATGAGCGCCCTGAGCTCGCGGCGGATTTGTGCGGGCTTCTCCTTGCCGCTCTGTTGCAGGAGGCCCTGGAAGATGCGCTTCTCCTCGTCCTGCGCCTTGGCCTCGGGCATGGGACTTAGCCGGGCCCCGCCGCCGAGATACCCGGCAATCCCGCGCCCGGTGATGCCTCCCCACACCAGGCACTCCGCCGTGGAGTTGCAGCCCAACCGGTTGGCGCCGTGCATGGAGTGGCAGGCGACTTCTCCCGCGGCCCAGATGTTCTCCACTTTGGTGCGGCCGTCGATGTCGGCCTCGATCCCGCCCATCGAGTAGTGCGC
>JBBITL010000019.1:8475-65169 GCA_037440765.1 Solibacteraceae bacterium | reverse complement strand
ATTGGCGTTTCTGTTTTTACGTTAATGCGGATTCCGCCCATCGAGTAGTGCGCCACGGGCCGGATGGGAATCGGTTCGGTGATCGGGTCCAGCCCCAGGAACTTGATACAAACCTCTCGGATCAAGGGAAGACGCTTGTTGATGCGCTCGGATCCGAGATGCGTAAGGTCGAGCTGGAGGTAGTCGAATCCCTCGGCGCCGGGGAAGCCGCGTCCCTCGGCGATCTCGGTCATCTCGGCCCGGGAAATGATGTCCCGGGGCGCAAGCTCCATCATCTTGGGCGCGTACTTCTCCATGAAGCGCTCGCCCTTGTTGTTGCGAAGGTAGCCGCCCTCGCCCCGGCAGCCCTCAGTCATCAGGATGCCAGAGGGCACCAGTCCGGTCGGGTGAAACTGCACGAACTCGATGTCCTCCAGAGCCAGGCCGGCGCGGTAAGCCATGGCCTGGCCGTCTCCGGTCACCGTCTGAGAGTAGGTGGTGAACCCGTACAGGTTCCCGAGCCCCCCCGAGGCTATCAGAAGCGCCCTGGCCCGCAGAGCGCAGAACTCGCCGGTGGGCGCATCGTACAGCGTCAGCCCGGCGAAGCGGCCGTCCTCCAGCAGAATCGAGGTGACGAAGCCCTCGTCATACCGCTTGAAGTTTCTGTGCCTGAGCAGGTTGTCGTAGAGGGCCTGCATCTCGAAGAAGCCCGTCTTGTCGGCCGCCATGCAGGCCCGCGGGAATGAGTGGCCTCCGAAGGGGCGCTGCATGATGCGGCCGTCCTCGCGGCGGCTCCAGGGGACGCCCCAGTGCTCGAGCAGCCGGATCTCGTCCGGCGAGGCATGGACGAACCGTTCCACCGTGTCCTGATCCGCCAGAAAATCGGACCCTTTTACGGTGTCCCAGGCGTGCAGCTCGAAGCTGTCTCCCTCCTCGGGCCGCATCACCGCGCCGGTGCCCCCCTCGGCGCATACCGAGTGGGAGCGCATCATCTGGACTTTGGAGACTATGCCAATGTCGGCCGCGCCCTTGCTCCGGATGCAGATCTCGACCGCGGCGCGCAGTCCGGCCAGGCCCGTGCCGAAGATGAGAACATCATGAGTGACTTGCTGCATGTCTGCTCCCGCGACCAGTCATTCTATCCGAAGCAACGCTACGGTGTTCGTTCATGGTGGCGTCCCGGCTGGCTGAGGTGGCGGTAGAAGCCTGGATCTTCGCCTGTCATGTTTTTGGTGGCGAAGACGACCTGGCCGGCATGATAGGAAAAGTGCTCCACGACGTGGTAGACAGCCTCCAGGACCGTCACGGTATAGCCCTGCACGGTGACGTTCTCCAGGAGGCGGCCTTCCGGCAAACGCCGCAGCACCAGGCACGAGTCCGCCGCCCCGTCCTCCAGCAGGGCGGCAAGGGCGGCCGGTCCGGCGCCTTTCCGGGCGGCGAACTCCCGGTCACGCTCCCGGACGTCCGGACGGCCGTCAACGCCGAAACCGATCCACTGCCGCAGGTTGCCGCACAGATGAAGCACTATGTTCGCGACGGCGTTTTCCGTTTCCGCGCCGCGCCTCCAGACTTGATCCTGGTTGAGTCTTCCGAGACAGGTGACAATGCGTCCCGAGAGCTGTTCGAGCTTGCGCGCCGAGTAATCCAGGAAGATACGGCCGGTAGCGGAATCCATGGCAGCCATTGTAGACCCGCCCGCCTGTGAGAGACTGGCATATTCGCGGCATGCAGGCGAAATCACCGGCGCTTCCGGCGGGAGCGGCCTTCGGCCACGCCAACTTCCGTTTCTTCATGGCGGCGCGGTTCCTGGTCATCCTGGCGCTGGAAATGCAGGCGCTGGCGGTGGCCTGGCAGGTCTACGGGCTGACCCGGCGGCCGCTGGACCTCGGTCTGGTGGGCCTGGCCCAGTTCCTGCCCGCCATCCTGCTGTTTCTGGTCTCCGGGCACGCGGCGGATCACTTCCCCAGGGAGCGGATCGTGCTGCTGTGCTCCCTGATGTTCTCCCTGTGCTCGCTGGGGCTGGTCTGGCTGACCGTCAGCGGGTTGCGCTCGGTGAATCCCATCTATGCGGTCCTCTTGCTGACGGGTGCGGTGCGGGCGTTCAATGGCCCGGCCGGACAATCGCTGTTGCCGCTGCTGGTGCCGGGCCCGCACTTCCAGAACGCCGTAACCTGGAACGCTTCCCTGATACAGACGGGCATGCTGGTGGGGCCTGTCGTGGGCGGGGCGATTCATGCGGCGGCGGGGAGCCCGGTACCGGTCTACCTCTCCTCAGCAGCGGCGTTTCTGGCGGGTTTCCTTTCGTTGTCCCGCCTACGGGTGCCGAGGATCGAACGGCCTCCGGCGGGCGCGTCGCTGGCCATGGTGCTGGACGGCCTGCGCTACATTCGTCGCAACAAGCTGGTGCTGGGGGCGACCTCGCTCGACCTGTTCGCCGTGTTGCTGGGGGGAGCGGTGGCGCTCTTGCCGGTGTACGCGCGGGACGTGTTGAAGATCGGCGCGTCGGGGTTAGGGCTGTTGCGCTGCGCGCCGGGAGCGGGTGCGGTCGTCATGGCTCTGGTCGTGGCCCACTACCCGTTGCGCCGGCGCGCCGGCGTCAAGATGCTTGCGTGCGTCTTCGGATTCGGCGTTTTCATCGTGGTATTCGGACTTTCACGCAGTCTGTGGCTGTCGCTGGTCGCGCTGTTCCTCACCGGCGCGCTGGACATGGTCAGCGTCATTGTGCGGCAAACGCTGGTGCAGGTCGTCACCCCTGACCACATGCGCGGCCGGGTCAGCGCGGTCAACAGTCTGTTCATCGGGGCATCCAACGAAGTCGGTCAGTTCGAATCGGGCGTCACGGCCCAGTGGTTTGGGACCGTGCCCGCCGTGAT
Source organism: Solibacteraceae bacterium (assembly GCA_037440765.1). Lineage (GTDB taxonomy): Bacteria > Acidobacteriota > Terriglobia > Bryobacterales > Bryobacteraceae > DTKY01. Next base: position 62,317 of record JBBITL010000019.1, on the reverse strand, counting down.
CATTGGAGGCGTGGGGACCATGCTGGTGGTCCTGCTCTGGGCGCGGCTGTTCCCCTCGCTGCGCCGCGTGGACGACCTCACGACGGCCGGCCCAGGGAGTTGATGCATACTCGGTCTTCCCGGGAATCCGGAATGGGAAACCCGGCGGCAATAACGTGAGGGCGGCGAGATCCTGCTGGTGGGCTTCCCGCGGAACATCAGCCGGCGCCGGAGGCCCACAATGCCGCTCGAGCCGTTGCTGAACGCTCCGCGTGAAATGACTTAGCGTCTTTCCCGCCGTGGCGTGCTGCAGGTGTGGCTGCCGCCTCCGCTCGCGCTGCGCGGATCTGCCGGCCAGTCCCGCAGCGAAGGGTTCCTGGGTGATGTTCCACGCGAGCGGCGGCCAGGCGGACCCGCCCGGCGTGGGCCCAGAAGTCATCGGAACCGTGTTGCTGCGTCCCCGCCTGCCCGTGAGGGTGTGGACCCAGGGCCGCGAGGCGAGGTGTTGTACGGGGGCGCCGCCCCAGGGCTGGTGTCGGGGGTCATGCAGGTCAACATTCGGTTGCTGCTGGACCTTCCTTCTGGGCTCTTCCGGCTTCTTAGTGGCATGAAGGGGCCAGGCCAGCCGGGTGTGACCATGGCGGTCCGATAGGTTTGTTGCGCCGTCTCCCGAGTCAGAAGTCCATAGGCAAGCCCACTCCCTCACGGTCGCGATTCTGTGCAACACCTCGAAACTTCTGACCCGGGTTGTCCCGCCTCAGCCGGAAACGGAGAGAGCGTTCTGCCGTTAAGATGACGGAGAGAACGCGTGTGGAGACCACGAAAGCACTACACCGCCTCAGGAGATTTCAGAGTGTGGTTGGTTAGGAGTGGTGGCCAGGGACGGAATCGAACCGCCGACGCCAGCCTTTTCAGGGCTGCGCTCTACCAGCTGAGCTACCTGGCCACTGCTCCACTATCTTAACAGAGCCAGCGCCTCGCCTGTCTGCTCCTCCAGCTCCGCGTGCAGGCTCCTGCCGTGAGAGTCCATGGTGACGATCGCCAGAAAGTCCTTCACCTGAAGATGCCACATTGCCTCCGGAACCCCGAACTCCAGCAGATGGACCCCGAGCACCTGGCGGATCGCGCGCGCGTACACCTGAGCCGCCCCTCCAATGGCGTGCAAATAGACGGCGCCCGCCTCCTTCATGGCCGCCAGCGTCTGCGCGCCCATGCCGCCCTTCCCGATGATCCCCCGCACGCCACAGGCGCGAATGACATGGTGCTCATAGGGCTCCTCGCGCGCGCTGGTGGTGGGGCCGGCGGCCTTGGTCACCCAGCCGTCGCCCTGCTTCAGCATCACAGGGCCGCAGTGGAAAAGAACGGTTCCACGCAGATCCACCGGAGGGGCGTTCTTCATGAGATGCGCATGCACCGCGTCACGCCCGGTGTACACCTCTCCGTTCAGCAGCACCACGTCGCCAACCTTGAGCGCCCGCACGGCAGCTTCGGTCAAAGGCGTGTTCAGGACTATCTCCCGTCCGGTCAGCGCGAAACCCGCCGAGGCCGACATTCTCTCCACGGGAAGCTCCGGGTCGCGGTACAGCCAGCGCGTGATGGCGCCCGATGCCGGATCCAGACAAACGCCCAGACGCCGGAATGCCCAGCAATCGTAGGCCACCGATACGAAGTAACTTGCCGGCAGCCGGTTAGCCGCAGTGATCTTGCAGCCTATGAGCGAAGACTTCCCGCCGAAGCCCATGGCGCCCACGCCAATGCGGTTGGCCTCCTCCATGATCCGGGCCTCCAATTCGGCCAAAGCCGGGTCCGGGTTCACGTCGTCCAGGGCGCGGAACAACTGCATCTTGGCGAGGTGGTAGCCGTGCGCGCGGTCGCTGCCTATGCATATGCCGACCGCCCCCGGCGCGCACCCGTATCCCTGGGCCCGCCACACGGCGTCCAGGATGCATTTCCGCACGCCCTCCAGGTCGCGGTCGGCGCGGCCCAGACGCGTGAGTTCACAGGGCACCGAATACTGGCTGTTCATATTCTCGCAGCCGCCGCCCTTGAGAATAAGCTTGAGCTCGATCTCGTCCCGGTCCCACTGGTCGAAGTGCAGGACGGGAGTCTCCGCGCCGAGGTTATTGCCGCTGTTCCTGCCCGTCAGCGAGTCCACGGAGTTCGGACGAAGTTTCCCCAGGCGCGTGGCCTCCTCGACAGCCCCATGGATGGCCGCCCTGAGAGGAAGCATATTGAAGCCGGCCGGAGCGTGGATGACGAAGGTGGGCATCCCAGTGTCCTGGCAGATGGGCGCATCGTCCTCATAAGCCATGTCAATGTTGTTCGAGATGACCTGAAGAGCCTTGGCCGACTGCGTGCCGGGGGTCTCCGTCCGGAGGGCGTGTCCCATCGCCGCGCGCACGTCCGGCGGGAGGTTCGTCGAAGTCCGTGTTATGAGTTCCAGCAAACTGGCAGCGAGAAACTGCATCCTGGCTCTCCTTCTCTTATTGACCCAGCCTGATCGCCACCTGTGCCGTGATCCCAGGCTTGATGAAGGGGCTGGGGCTGGTGAAGTGTATGATAATCTGCCCGTCTTGTACCTGGTTCACCCTGGCCGGGATACCATCGGGCAGTTCCGCGATCTGGATGACCGCTTCCTGGCCGGCACGAATCTTCTCCAGCGCCGCCTGTGGTGCGTCAATGACGGCTCTCATCTCCGTCAGGTTGACCGCTATCCGGAACAGATCCTCCACGTCCGGCGTAACCTCCTGCCCGACGGCGCCTTTGCGCGCTATCACGTGTCCGTTCACCGGAGACCTCACATCCCCGCTGGCGACCTGACCGGCCACGACTTCCAGTTCCAGGTCCTTGTCGTCCAATGTTCTCTGTTGCTCGTCCAGTTCCCGGGCGAGCCCTGCCACCCGGGCGTCGGCGAGCAGGACAACCTTCTGCCGGGCCTCATAGGCCTCCACCGCCGCCTTATAGACGGTTTGGGCGCTCTCCAAAGACTGCCTGGCGACTGCTCCCTTGCCGTACAGCAACTGCTGCCGCTCAAGCGCCTTCTGGGCCGCCTCCGCCACTGCGCGCGCTTCGCCGGCAGCTTCCGAGGCCCTGGAGGCTTCCAGGCGCGCGGCAATCAGGCTGCTCTCAAGCGAGCCGATCCTGCTACGGAGTCGGCTGATCTCCGCATCGGCCCCTTCCTTCTGCGACTCGAGCATGGAACTCCGGATGGTAGCCAGCAGCTCCCCCTCGAAGACATCCGCGCCGATGTCCACCGGAAGCGACTCAATGATTCCCTCGATCGGCGCCGGGACTTGCACGATCTCCACGGCCTCGATACGCGCAGGGAGGCTGAGAGCCTGTCCCCAGGAGGGAATGGCGGCCGTCACTCCGGCGCCGCCTTCCGGCGCGGCCGCCTGCTCACGGAGCACGAACATCACCGCCAGCCCCCCGGCCGCGAGCACAGCCAGGATTCCACCGGTCAGGAGCCACTTGCCGCGCACTCTCCGATGATACTGCAAGGGAAGGCCGGGCGCCGCGCGCTGCGGCGGCTTCCCCGGCCGCACGCATGGCTCGGAAGATTCATAACTAATGTTAGTAGTGGTTATCCACCTTGTGTCGAAAAATGTGACGCCGCGGGCCCGCGATTCTTGATCTAGTGCGCCGCGTGTGTCAGTATCCCACACAGATAGTGCTATTGAGAGGCGTGGACGCAAATGACCTACGTGAAATCCCTGCCGGTCTTTCCGGCGGCTCGCGTGATAGGAACCCTGGGCTTCATGCTGGGGGCGGTTGGAGGATGCATCGGCCTGATCTCCATGGTCGTGTGGCCTCCGGACTCGCTGGTGGTCACCTTGACGGCACTGCTGTTGGCGCCGTTCGTGGCGGGCGCCGGGGGGTTCACGCTTACGGCGATCACCTGCTATCTGTATAACCAGTGCGCGGTCTGGATGGGCGGCATCCGTGTCGAACTCGAAGAGGCGGCGGTCGCCAGCCAGGTGGGTGACGAGGAAACCGAGATCCGGTTGCTCTCCCCCGCCGTCGAGGCGGAAGGCGGAGGCAGAGGGACCGACGGTAAAGAGGCCGCAGCCGCAGTCGGGGCGGCGAAATCGCTGGCCGTCTATCGCATCAGGCCCAGGCCGGCCGCAAAGCGGAAGGCCCAGGAAGGATCTGTGGCCGCAGAGCCCGGCACGGGCGAGTGGATCGACCTTCGCAACGAGAGTCCGAAGACCCTCAGCACGAGGGGGATCAGCCTCTACCGCGTGGTTGAGTCCGGCTCAGGCGGAACGGCGGAATACAGGTTCGTGGTCAGCCTGCCGGACTGCTCGCTGAAACCGGAGGAGATTCTGCGGGTGCACTCGGGCCGGCGGCGGGAGTTGTCCCTTCTGCCGTCGGAGGACCGGCTGGGCGCCGAGTGGCACACGTTCACCAGCGAAGCGGCCTATGTGTGGGCCGACCGCCAGGGCGATACGGCGCTCCTTTACGAGCCGGCTTCCAAGGAAATGATCGACTGGGCGTCGTTCGACGCGAACCCACCCGAGGGCGCCGTGCTACAGCGGCAGGGAGCCAAACTCGTGGCGGTGTCCGCCGCAACGGCGGGCAGGCGCTGACCGCGGTCCGATTTCACCCGTCTGATATACTGAGAATGGATGGGGCTCCTCTACCATGCATTCTCGGTTGAAGCTTGTCGTTCTTAGCAGCTCGACATGCCTGTTGGTCCTCCTGCTGGTCGGGGCTCACCTTGGCAGCGGCGCGGCGGACTCCAGGGACGCCTACCGCCACATGACGGTCTTCTCGGAGGTGCTCTCGCGCATCAAGAGCGACTACGTGGAGGAGCCTGACCTTGGGAGCGTCACGCTTGGCGCTATCAACGGGCTGCTGGAGTCCATTGATCCGTTCGCCAGCTATCTGAACGCGGATCAATACAAGCAATACCTGCTCGAGAAGGACGCTCACAGGGGCGATGTGGGCATGGTGCTGGCCAAGCGCTTCGGATACGTCACCGTCGTGAGCACGCTGCCGGATTCCCCGGCCGCGCGCGCGGGGATCAGCAGCGGGGACTTGATCGAGAGCATCAAGGGAGTTGCGACCCGCGACATGCCTCTGGCCTACGCGGAACTGCTGCTCAAGGGACAGGCAGGGACGACGGTCGACATCTCCTTGCTGCATCTGCCCGACCCCGAGCCGCAACGGGTGACGCTGACGCGCGCACCTGTCCTTATCCCCCCGGTGACGATCCAGATGCTGCCCAACCAGATTGGTTACATCCGCCCCGAGACGCTGGTGCCGGGGAAGGCCTCGGAAATCAGCGGGGCGGTCAGGAACCTGGAGAAGCAGCGCGCCAGGGGGCTCATCCTGGACCTGCGGCGGTGCGCCAGCGGGACGCCGGAAGAAGGCATCGCACTGGCCAACCTGTACGTTGACCGGGGCCTGCTGACGTACCTGCTCGGGCAGCGGACGCCCCGTCAGGAGTTCCGGGCGGATGCGGCCAAGGCAGTTACAAACCTGCCGCTGGTGGTAGCCACGAACGGCGGGACCGCAGGCGGCGCAGAGATAGCGGCTATGGCTCTGCTCGAGAACAAGCGGGCCGAAGTGGTTGGCAGCCGTACGTTCGGCGATGCCGCCGTCCGCCGCACGGTGACACTGAAGGACGGAGGCGCTCTCATTCTCTCCGTCGCCAAGTATTACTCACCGCAAGGCAAGTCCATTCAGGACAACGGCGTGACTCCTTCGGTTCCATACATCGAATCCGAGCCTGGAGCCGAGGACGAGGGCCAGACACCGCGGCCGCTGGCTCCCAGGCCACAGGTGAAGCCTGAGGACGACGGCCTGCTCAAGAAGGCCACCGAGGTGCTGAGCAGGGGTCCCGGGGCGGTTTCGCAGCAGGCTTCCGATGTCCCACGCCCGGGTCCGTCAGGTCTTCAGCCGGGTCCGCCGGGCGTTCCAAGGAACTAGCACAGAAGAGCATGCCACTATACGAGTACGAGTGTAACAAGTGCGGCAGTCTCTTTGAGGTGTTGCAGAAATTAGACGCACCGGTTCTCACGGTGCACGACCACTGCGGCGGGGTCCTCAAGAGACTTCTCTCGCCACCCGCGTTCCAGTTCAAGGGCAGCGGCTGGTACATTACAGACTACGCCAGGCCTTCCTCCAGGCCGGAAAGCAAGCAGGCCGATAAGCCCGCAACCGCGGAGCCGAAGAAAGAGGCGCCTACACCCGCCAAAGGCGCCGAGTAAGACCGCAGACCAGCAGCGCAATGGCCAGACCGGCCACGGCGTCGGCGAGGTAGTGGTAGCGGCCGTACACTGTGGCGATGGCGATCAAAACGGCCAGCGCCAGCAGCAGGCGCCCCAGCCATTTGCTCTCCGGAAGCAATCTGCCGAGCGTGAGGGCCACGGAAAACGCCCCCGAGACGTGCGCGCTCGGGAACACGCTCGTATGAATACCGTAGCTGCCGAGCATGTCCCAGTTGAACTTTCTGAACACCGTCATGTAGGACGGGAAGTCCTCTCCCGGGAAAACGGTTCGGGGAGGTTCTGAGGGGAAGTAGGGAAACAGGGCGTAGGCGGACAGCACCGACGCGGCCAGGGGGAACATCAGTCGGTCGACTCGATCCCGGCGCCCATGCGCATACAGCGCCGCCAGCGCAATGAACGGCATCGCGTAGACGAGCGTGTAGGATATCTCCAGCAGGCCCGGCAGGAGTGGTCCTGCCGACTCGATCAACGCCTTAGCGCCCAATTCGTTGAGAAAGAACTTGTCCCACAGAACCCAGGTCCGCTCCAGACTGTGGCTGTGCGCGGGGGGCGCGAGCCACCCCATCTCCCTGTAGGCCAGCAGCAGCAGCGCGGCCGGATACCAGTCCCTCAGGACGCTCAGGAGGCGGCGTTTCCGCAGCGAATCCGAGTACGCCACCAGGAAGAAGCCCCCTATGATTGCCAGGTTCAGCCACAATATGACGGCGGGGATGGGCGGCCTGACAGGCAGAACGTGCGCCATCACCGTCACGTAGCCGAAGTACGCGACCAGCGTCCACTCAGTGAGGCGCAGGCTGGGGACGGCCACGGGAGAGCTACTTCATCTCTTCTTGAGCGTCTCGTTCATGGCTCCCTGGCGGTAGCCCTGAAGGTCAAGAGTGACGTAGTGGAAGCCGAGGCCCTTGAAGATCGCCGTGAACCGGGCGGCCATCTCCTCGTCCAGCGCCTTGCGCATCTCCTCCGGCGCTATCTCCACTCTAACCAGCTCGCCATGATATCGGACGCGAAACTGGCGGAAGCCCAGAGCTTTCACCGCTTCCTCGCCGCGCTCCACGGTCTTCACGGTTTCCACCGTCACGGGCGTCCCGTAGGGGATGCGGGAACTCAGGCACGCCGCGGCGGGCCGGTCCCAGGTCGGGAGCCCCGCCAGGCGCGAGAGCTCGCGGATTTCCGCCTTGTGCAACCCGGCGTCGAGCAGCGGCGCCTTCACGTTGCGGCCGGCAGCGGCATTCTGTCCGGGCCGGTAGTCGCCCAGGTCATCCAAGTTCACGCCGTAAACGATGTGCGCGAAGCCCCGCTCCCGGGCCACCTCGGCCAGCCTGGCGAACAACTCGTCCTTGCAATGGAAACAGCGGTCCGGGTTGTTAGCCGCGTAGAGCGGGTTGTCGAACTCAGAGGATTTCACGAACTCGTGCCGCAAGCCGAACCTGCGCGCGAACTCCTCCGCGTCCCGCTTGTGCGATTCCGGCACGGAGGCCGAGTCGGCGGTGATGGCCAGCGCGTTCTCTCCCAGCGCCTGCCCCGCCGCCCAAGCCAGGTAAGCGGAATCCGTACCGCCGGAGTAGGCTGTAATCACGCTGCCCAGATCCCGGAGAATCCCGAACAGCTTCTGTTCTTTCTCGCCGAGGACCGCCGGGTCGAGCGTAGCGGCAACTTCTCCCGAACCCACGAAAGCACCCATACCTCGGATTATATCGCTACTGAAGCGGCAGCTCGGATTGCGCCGCGCCGCCTTCATCCGGGCCGTTGCCGTTCTCCCTGGCGAGCACGGACGCGGCGGCCACGCGGTCGCCGCTTTCCAGGCGCACCAGGCGCACGCCCTGTGTCGAGCGGCCCGCCTTGCGGATCTCGCCGGCCTCCAGGCGAATGATTTTCCCTTCCTGGGTGATGATCATCAGGTCCGATTCCGGCTCCACCGCCAGGACGCTGACCACCATGCCGTTCCGCGTGCTGGTCCTCATGTTGATGACGCCCTTGCCGCCGCGCCGCGTCAGCCGGTAGTCCTTGAGAGGCGTGCGCTTGCCGAACCCGTTCTCGGAGATCGACAGCATCAACCCCTCTTCCTTGACCACTTCGGCCGCGACCAGGTAGTCGCCTTCGGCCATTTCCATGGCGCGCACTCCACGCGCAGGCCTCCCCATGGCGCGGACATCCTCCTCGTGGAAGCGTATGGCCTTCCCCTGGCGCGAGGCCAGGAACATGTAGTCCTTGCCCGTGGACAGGCAGGCGGCGATCAGTTCGTCGCCCTCGTCGAGGGAAAGGGCGATGATGCCGCGCGACATGGGGTTGTCGAACTCGGTCAGCTCGCACTTCTTGATGACGCCGTTGCGGGTCACCATGACGATGAAACGGTCCGCGATGAACTCGCGCACCGGCAGAAATCCTTTGACGCGCTCGTCCGGCTGAAGGTGGATCAGTCCGGATATGTTCTTGCCCTTGCCGGAAGTGGCGGCGTCGGGGATCTCGTAGACCTTAAGCCAATACACGCGGCCCCGGTTGGTGAAGATCAACAGATAGCTGTGCGTGGAGGCGACAATCAGGTGGTCCACCACGTCCTCGGCGCGCGTGCCCATGCCTATCCGGCCCTTGCCCCCGCGCGACTGCCGGCGGTAGCTGTCCACGGCGGTGCGCTTCAGATAGCCGCCGCGGGTGACGGTGACCGCCACGTCCTCCACCTGTACCAGGTCCTCCAGCGAGATCTCGCCCGAGTCGTCGACGATCTGGGTCCGGCGCCCGTCTCCGAACTCCTTCTGCACCTCCCGCAGTTCCCGCACGATGAGGCTTCGCAGGACGCGGTCCGAGCCCAGGATTTCCTCGTACTCGGCGATCCTGCGCTGGATTTCGCCCAATTCCTCCAGGATCCTCAACTGCTCCATGTTGGTGAGCCGCTGGAGCTGGAGCTCGATAATGGCCTGCGCCTGCCGCTCGCTGAGATCGAAGCGCGCCGCCAGGCCGTCGCGGGCCTCGCGCGGGGTCTTGGAGGCGCGGATGAGCTTGATGACGGCGTCCAGGTTCTCCAGCGCCCTCTTGAAGCCGAGCAGGATGTGTTCACGCTCGCGGGCCTTGCGCAGCAGGTGCTCGGTGCGGCGGCGGACGACTTCGAGGCGGTGATCGATGAACCGCTTCAGCACCTCGATCAGGCCCAGTTCGCGCGGCTGGCCGCCGACGATGGACAGCATGATGATGCTGAAGTTCACCTGCATCTGCGTGTGCTTGTACAGGCTGTTCAGGATCACCTCAGGTTGTTCACCGCGCTTCAGTTCGAAGACGATGCGCATGCCTTCGCGGTCGCTCTCGTCACGGATCTCGGAGATGCCCTCAATCTTCTTGTCGTTGACAAGCGAGGCGGCGTGCTCGAGGAGGCGGGACTTGTTGACCTGGAAGGGAATCTCGGTGACCACGATGCAGTCGCGGTCCTTGCCGAAGTGCTCGATGGCGGCGCGCGCGCGCAGTTTCAACTGGCCGCGGCCACGGCTGTAGGCATCCATGATGCCCTGGCGCCCCAGAATGAAGCCGCCGGTTGGGAAATCCGGCCCGGGGACCATGGCCAGGATCTGGTCGAGCGTGGCCGAGGGGTTCTGGATCAGGGCGACTGTGGCGTCGATCACCTCGCCCAGGTTGTGGGGCGGGATGTTGGTGGCCATGCCCACGGCGATACCGGAGGAGCCGTTGATCAGCAGGTTCGGCACGCGCGTGGGCAGCACTTCCGGTTCCTGCTCGCTCTCGTCGTAGTTGGGGCGGAAGTCGACGGTTTCCTTGTCGATGTCCTCCAGCAGCGTGGCGGCGATGCGCGCGAGCCGCGCCTCGGTGTACCGCATGGCCGCCGGCGGATCGCCGTCCACCGAGCCGAAGTTGCCCTGGCCGTCGATGAGCGGGTAGCGCATCGAGAACGGCTGGGCCATGCGCACCAGGGCGTCGTAAACGGCGGCGTCCCCGTGGGGGTGGTACTTGCCCAGAACTTCGCCGACGATCTTGGCGCACTTGCGCGTGGGGCGGCTGAAGCTCAGCCCCATTTCGTGCAGGCCGAACAGAATCCGGCGATGCACCGGCTTGAGCCCGTCGCGGACGTCCGGCAGCGCCCGGCCGATGATCACGCTCATGGCGTAGTCGAGATACGACCGGCGCATCTCGTCTTCGATGTTGACCGGGATTAGGTTCTTGGTCGCGTCGCCGCCGAGGGGAATCTGCGTGGGAACGCTCCCCGATGGGGGGGCAGGCGGGGTTTCTGGTCGTTCAGAGTCGGCCAAGTCTGCTCCTTGAGGACAGCCCGTTTTATTCGCCCGGTATTCGCCTCACAACCAGGATCTGAGCTGAAGCTCCTATTCTACCAGAAGATCTTGAAAGATAGGGTAGTTAGGGGCAGCCCGGTTTCATTTCTTTCGGATCCTCTCGCAGGCAGCGGCCGCTCCTAAAGGATCAATGGCAGCCGAGCCCTCCTCGATGTGCTCGATCCGCCCGTCCAGACCGATCACGAACGTGGTTCTGGCCGCGGTCCCGTTAGCCTCGTTCAGCACCCCGTAGCTGGCCGACACCTTGCGCATGAAGTCGCTGAGCAGCGGGATGGAGGTCTTCAGAACCTCCTTGGCCCAGTGCTGCAAAGCAGCGCGGCTATCGGTGCTGATTCCAAGTACCTGTGCTTCCATTTCATCGAAGGTAGCGATACCAGCCTGGTACGCCGTCAGTTGCTTCGTTCAACCACCGCTGAACGCGGCCGGGTAGAACGCCAGCACGACGATCTTCTTGCCAAGGTATTGGGACAGACTGATGTTGCCGCCGGTGGTGGCGGGCAGCGTGAAGTCGGGAGGCTTGTCGCCGACCTTGAGGTGGGTCTTGGGCGCGGGGGTCTGAGCGCTCGCGCTCAGCATCCCCGAAACCGCGACCGAGAGCAACAGCGCCGGTAGGCGTCTCATGGAGCCCCTCTCTATGCGATCAGAATATCACATGGCGCGCGGGTTTATACTGCTCACTATGCGGATCGCCGTTCTCGGCTTGGGATTCATGGGCTCCACTCACCTCAAGGCGCTGCGGGCCACGCCGGGGGCGGAGGTAGTGGCCGTGGCGAGCGACGACGAGCGCCAGCTTTCGGGCGACCTCAGCGGAGTGCAGGGCAACATCGGCGGGCCGGGCGGGAGAATGGACTTCAGCGGCTTGAGCAAATACCGGAACTGGCAGGACGCGGTCACCGATCCCGCCGTCGAGGCCGTCGACATCTGCCTTCCGACTGGGCTGCACGCTCCGGCGGCGATAGCCGCGCTGGGCGCCGGCAAACACGTGCTGGTGGAAAAACCCATGGCGCTGGACGGCGAGGCGGCCGACGCCATGCTCTACGCTGCCCGCGCCAGCGGCCGGGTCCTGATGGTCGCCCAGACGCTGCGCTTTTTCCCCGCCTACCGCGTGCTCGCCGAAGCTGTCCGGTCCGGCCGGCTAGGACAAGTGTGCGCCGCCATGTTCCAAAGGCGGTGCGCCGCGCCCCAGTGGAGCCCCTGGCTGCTGGACCGGAGCGTCAGCGGAGGCGCAGCCTTCGACCTTCTGGTCCACGACGTGGACTTCTGCCTGCACCTGTTCGGCGCGCCGCTTTCGGTTTCCGCGGTGGGGCACGAGGATCTCGGGCACGGGACCGACTGGATCACGGCCGGGTTCCACTATGACGCGGCCGCGGTGGTAGTGGCCGGCGGCTGGTACCCGTCGCCGGGTTTTCCTTTCTCGATGGAATACAGCGTGGCAGGCAGCGGCGGGGTTCTCGAATACAGCTCGGCCGGCGTCCCACCCACGCTCTACGCTCCGGACGGAACGCGGACGGAACTGGCGGTTGCCGGCAAGGACGGCTACCAGGCCGAAATCGAGTACTTCGTAGAATGCTGCCTCGAAGGGCGGCAGCCCGACCTCTGCCCGCCCGCCGAGAGCGCCAAAGCCGTACGGCTGGCCGAGTTGATGCTGGAGTCCCGGGCGAAACAAGGAGAGAAACTCAGATGCCTGCTCTAGACGACATGGAAGTCGGCGTGATGTTCTGGGCGGGGCCGGACGCGGCCCGGACGATCCGCACGGCGAAAGCCGCCGGCGTGCGCTCGGGGCAGCTTGGCGTTCCGCCGGATATGCAGCTTGCCGGCGCAGCCGGGACATGGCGCAGGGCTCTCGAAGGGGAACGCTTCACGGTGGTGACGGTGTTCGGAGCGTACGACGGCGAGAGCTACGCCGACATCCCCACAGTCCAGCGCACTGTGGGTTTCGTCCCCGCTGCAACCCGCGACGAGCGCGAGAAGCGCACGCGCGAGATCAGCGACTTCGCCGCCGGGCTGGGCGTGTCTTCCATCGCGTGCCACATCGGCTTCGTTCCCGAGGACCGCTCGCACACCGACTACATTGCGGTGCGCGCCATGGTGCGCCGCGTGGCGGATCACGCCGCCTCCAACGGGCAGACCTTCGCCCTGGAGACGGGGCAGGAACCGGCGCGCGTGCTGGCCGGGTTCGTCGAGGACGTGGAACGGCCGAACCTCAAGATAAACTTCGACCCCGCCAACATGATCCTCTACGGCACGGGCGACCCCATCGAAGCCCTTGGCATACTGGCGCGCCGCATAGTCTCGGTCCACGCCAAGGACGGCGACTGGCCTCCCAAGGACACGCCCGGCGCGCTCGGAGCGGAGCGGCGCCTGGGCGAGGGCTCGGTGGGGATGGAGCGCTTCGTCGCCAGGCTGAAGGAAATCGGCTACCGGGGCACATTGAACGTCGAGCGCGAGGTCGAGGATCCCGATGAGAAATGGCGCGACGTTGCAGCGGCCGTGAGCTACCTGCGCGGGCTCATATCCGGGCGCTAGCCGTGGCCCAGGCGCATCACCCAGCCGATCGCCAGCAGCGCGAATGCGAACCAGGCGAAGCAACGCACTCCGTAGCGCAGCCTCTCCCGGTCCGTGTTCTTGCCCACCACGCCCATCACGATTGACGTGAACAGGGCAAACAACAGCGCCGCTTCAAAGTGGCTCAGGGAAACGAGAGGCATCAGTCCTTCTTCCCCGCCGCGATCTCGTAGGCGTCCACCATGGCGAGCACATTGAGCAGCCCAGCCGTCACCAGGAACTTGGTGCCGTAATCGTGCATGTGCCCGGCCGCATCCGGCTGCACGTACCCCAGCCACACCGTAAGCAGATAGAACACGCCCGAGGCAAGGTTGCCCAGGAAGCCGCCGCAGTGAATCACGGTGGTCAGCAGGTCGCCTGTCCTGGGCAGGAACATCACGCCGCGCATCATGATCCCGAGCAGGAACATGGAGGCCACGGCAAACAGCAGCAGGCTGCCCCTGATGCTGCGCTTGAGCAGGAAATGCCCGCCGCCCGGAACCAGCCAGCCGAGGGTCACCGCCGGCAGCCAGAGTCTCAGGGGCGCCATGGGCTCGCGTTTCTTCTTTTCCTTCGCAGCCATTGATTAGAGCAGTCGCTCCCTTACGGTCGCGGTTCGGTACCGGCGCGGAACCGCGAGCGTGAGCGAGCGGACATCTTTGAGTTTACCATCAGTGGGTTATACTGCTCATTCTGACGAACGAAAACCAGGTTCGTTCCGCCTGCCCGCTGTGCGATTCGACCTCGGCGCCTGTCCTGGGGGAGGTCGCCCGCGACGGCACCCCCCTCACCACGGTGGTCTGCCAGGGTTGCGGCCTGGCTCGCACCGACCCTCTCCCGGACCCCGAGGAACTGGCCGGCTTCTACCGCGAAAACTATCGCCTGCTCTACAAGCGCACCTGCCAGCCCAGGCCTTACCACGTGCTGCGGGCGGCCAGGGTCGCCCGGGAGCGGATCGAGAGAATGCGCGAGCTGCTGGCGCCGGGCAAGGACATCCTCGACGCGGGCTGCGGCGGCGGGGAATTCCTCTATCTGCTGCGCGCGGCCGGCTGCTGCGTCACGGGCGTGGAGCCGAACGCCGGCTACGCCGCTCACGCGCGGGAGGAGCTGGGCCTGGATGTCCACGTCGGTTTGATCGGAGACCAGCCCTTTCCGCCCGGCTCCTTTGACGGGATCACGCTTTTCCACGTGCTGGAACATCTTCCGGCGCCGGTCGAGTCACTCTCACGCCTGGCCGCATGGCTTCGGACTGAGGGCTTCCTGGCGGTCGAAGTCCCGAACTTCGAGTCGACCCTGGAGCACCCCAGGCATCGCTTCCACCGGGCTCACCTCTTCTGCTTCTCCCCTGTCACACTGACACGCTGCGGAGAGCTGGCGGGTCTGTCGGTGGTGCGGTCGGAGACCAGCCCGGATGGCGGGGCCCTGTATATGGTGTTCCGGCCGGCCCCCGGCCGCGCGCGCCCCTCCGGAGAGATTCCCGGCGCCTATGAGCGCGTCTGGCGGCTGGAGCGGCGCCGGGCGGCCTGGCGTTACTGGCTCTCGCCGGGCACCTACACCCGCGCCTGCCGCAGAGTCCGGCGGATGGCGGAGGAGCGCCTGGCGGCGCGGCGCTACTCGACCGGCCGCGCCATTCTGGACTCCGTGGCCGCCGAAATCGCAGGAAGATATGGGTAGAAGGACCACAGCCACGGGACTGGTCTTCGCGGCGGCCCTGCTCGCAGTCGCGGCCGCCGCCGTGCTAACGGCCAACAACCTGCTGTTCCTGGTACTGGCCGCGATGCTGGCGACGCTGATGGTCTCAAACCTCGTCAGCCGGCTCTCGCTGGCGGGGCTGGAATTGGACGTGCGCCTGCCAGAGCACGTCTCGGCCCGGCGCAAGTTCCCGGCGCGCATCCTGGCCCGGAACACCAAGCGCTGGATGCCGTCGTTTTCCGTGAAGCTGGCGGGCATCGGCGACAGCATCTTCTCGGCGCTCTACTTCCCCGTTATGCCGGGCGGGGGGGCAATGGAGCAGCCCCTGGAAGTGGAGTTCGCCCGGCGCGGCATCCACAGGGAGAAAGGCTTCCAATTCTCGACTTCCTTCCCATTCGGCATCCTCGAACGCCGCGCCGAGGTGGCGCTGGCCAGGGAGATACTGGTCTACCCCTGCATGAACCCGCAGCCCGGCTTCGACGAACTGCTCTTCACCATGCACGGCGAGGCGGCTTCGCACTACCGCGGCGCGGGCCACGATTTCCACCGCATCCGTCCGTACGAGTTCTTCGAGAGCGCGCGGCACGTGGACTGGAAGGCCACGGCGCACACCGGGGCGCTTCAGGTCCGGGAGTTCGCCCGCGAGCAGGAGCCGCTGGTGGAGATCCTGCTCGACATCGACGTGCCGGACGCCGGCAAACAGTGGTTCGAAACCGCTCTGGAGAGCTGCGCCTACCTGGTCTGGCACCTCACGCGGCGGGAAGCGCGCGTGCGATTCGTGTCGCAGGAGATGGCGACGACGGTTCCGGCGACCGGGGACGTCTACAGAATTCTGAAGTACCTGGCGCTGGTTTCGCCCAAGCGCGCGGGGCCCGCCACGGGGCCGGCCGAGGCCGGCAGCTTCCACCTTGTCTTCACCGCCGACGCGAACAGGTACAAAGCGACCGCATGGCGCCATGCCCGGTTCGTGTGCCCGTGTCTCACACCTCGTGAATCAGGCCAGTGAGCTCGCGCCGGCCCACGGGCCGCGGCCGTTCGCCGGCGTAGCCGACCGGCAATATGGCCACGGGCTTCTGGCCCTCGGGTGAGCCGATCACCTTCCACACGGCCTCGTCCTTGAACGCGCCGACCCACACAGAAGCCAGCCCCAGGTCCACCAGCGCCAGCATGGCGTAGGCGCAGGCGATGGTCGCGTCCTGAAGCGCGTAGAGCCTGGCGCCGCGCTCGCGGTAGCGGGCCTCGGACAGCGCCGCGTGGGTGCAGAAAACCAGCGCCACGGGCGCCGCCTTGATGAAATCCTGACCCCAGGCGGCCGCCGCCAGCGCGGCGCGGTCACCGGGCTGCCTGACAACGTAGACCTCGTAGGCTTGCAGTCCTCCCGCCGAGGGAGCCGCATTCACGGTCTCAAGAATCCTCTGTAGCTTCCACTCCTCCACCGGGTCGGCGGCGAAGGCGCGCACCGAACGGCGCTGCCGGATCACTTCCTGGAACTCCATGCGATACCTTTCACATTAACTGAGCGATGAAGAGCCGCATGCGGCGATCTTGTCACGACTCTGGTGGAACTTCAAGAGGGCAGGTCTGCCCCACATCGGCTTTCGCGTAGACGCGCGTTGCAGCCAAATCATCTCTGCTCCCTCTCTGCCTGAAAACAGTCGAAACCGCCCGGGCCGTGACGAACTCCGGCAAGGAGCCCGCTCACCGGGTCACCACCACTTCGCGCTCCGCGTCGTCGAGCCAGCGCAGGCGGATTTCCACGCGGTCGCGCGGCCACAGGGCGGGAAAGCGCTCGCCCCACTCGACCAGCAGGACGGCGTCGCGGCCGAGCAGTTCGTCGATGCCGAGGGCCAGCGCCTCGCCGGCGTGGTCGAGGCGGTACAGGTCGATGTGGTAGACCCTGGGGTCATCGCCGAACTCGTGAATCAGAGTGAAGGTCGGGCTGGCCACCTCGTCAGCGGGCGCCGCGCCGAGCCCCTGGACGATGCCCTTGGCGATGGTTGTCTTGCCGGCCCCGAGTTCGCCGATCAGCAGCACCACGGCGCGGCGGCCCAGGGCGCGTCCGATTTCGGCGCCGAGCGCGATGGTCTCCTCCTCAGACCCGGTCCTTACGACCCGCGCACTCATCCACGGCCTCCGGCAGAAACTCGATCAAATCCGTCGCCACCAGCGCCCGCTCGCCCAGGGCGGCGGCGCCCAGCTCCCCGGCCCGGCCGTGCAGGTAGACCGCGGCGGCAATGGCGGCTTCCGGCTCTTCCGGAGTCTGGGCCAGGAGTCCGGCGATGAGGCCGGTCAGTATGTCGCCGCTTCCGGCGGTGGCCATGGCGGGGCTGCCGGTGGGATTGATCCAGACCCGCCCGTCGGGGAAGGCGATGAGCGTGCGCTGGCCCTTGAGCACAAGCGTCAGCTCGCGGGAGGCGGCGAAGCCGCGCGCCACGCCCAGCCGGTCGGCCTGCACCTCGGCGGTCCGCAGGCCGGACAGGCGCGCCATCTCGCCGGGGTGGGGGGTCAGGATAAGGTTGCGGCCCTTGACCTCCGTCCCCGCCAGGGCGTTGAGGCCGTCGGCGTCGATCACCAGGTACCGGGTGACTTCCGAAACCAGACGGCGGACCACGCCGGCCGTGTCCGGGTCTGTGCCGAGTCCGGGACCGAGCGCCACCACGTCCTTGGCCCTCGCCAGGTGTTGCAGGGTTCCGCTGTCCACCGCCTGGAGCGAGATTGCGCCGCCGGTGGTTTCGGCCAGCGATTCGGTCATGAGCTCCGGCGCGTGCGAGGCGATGACCGGAACAGCCGACCAGGCCGAGGCGACCGTCACCAGCCCCGCGCCCGCCCGCAGCGCTGAAATTCCGGCCATGGCCGCCGCGCCGGTCTTTCCCCGCGATCCGCCCACCACCAGCACGTGCCCGAAGTCGCCCTTGTGCGCGCCCGCCGTCCGGGGGGCCAGCAGTGCGCGGAACATGCCGGGCTCAACCAGGGACAGCCAGATCGAGCTGTCGTCCTCGTATAGCGCCGGCGGGCTGCCGATGGGGCAGACGTGCAGCTCGCCCACGCGGTCGCAGGCCGGGGGCAGAACGTGGCCGGCCTTGGGCGCGGTGAAGGTCACCGTGTAGTCGGCGCGCACCGCCTCGCCTGGCACGGCGCCGCTGTCGCTGGCCAGGCCGGACGGAATGTCGATGGCCACCACCCGGGCGCGCGGAAAGCCGGTGTTGATCTCCCGGATGAGATCGAGCACCGCCCCCGCCGCCGGGCCCTTCAGGCCGGTGCCGAGCAGGGCGTCGATGACGATGGTGGCTTCACGCATGGCGGGGGTGATCTGCCGCGCCACCGGGGACCCGCAGGCTGCCAGCATGCGGTGGCTGGCGGCTGCGTCGCCGGTTAGTCCGGCCGGATCGGCGGCCACGACGACGTCCAGAGCGCGCGGCCGGAAGCGGGTGTGAAGCTGGCGCGCCACCACCAGCCCGTCGCCGCCGTTGTTGCCCCCGCCGCACATGATGACGATGCGCTCCCCGGCGAGCGAGGGGAACTTCGAGGCCAGAAACTCCACCACCCTGTGGCCGGCGTTCTCCATGAGGATCAGTCCGGGGATGCCGAGCTCCATGGTGCGGCGGTCCACTTCGCGCATCTGCTGGCCGGTGAGCACCTTCATGTCACGTCCTCCTGGCAATCAGAATGGTCATGTCGTCCTGCGGCTCGAGCGACGCCGTCCACTGGCCCACGGCCGAATAGACTTCGTCCAGGATCTCCGACGGCCTGCGCCAGACGTTCCGCACCAGCACCTCGGCCAGGCGATCGTCTCCGAACATCTCGCCGTACTCGTTCTCCGGTTCCGTGATGCCGTCGGTGAAGCAGGCCAGCAGGTCTCCGGGCTGAAGCTCGATCTGGCTCTCGCCATACTCTGCGAAGGGGAAGGCGCCGACCACCATGCCGTTGGTCTCCAGGCGCAGGACCTCTCCGCCGCGCACCAGGATGGGCGGAGGGTGGCCGGCGTTGGTGTAGCTCAACCGGCCGGTGCGGCTGTCGTAGATGCCGAAGTAGAAGGTCGCGAACTTCTCGGCCGAGGTGAAGGCGTAGAGCTGCTGGTTGAGCTGCGAGACCAGGCGGGCGCTGGTGACGGCGCCGTCCGCCGTCCGGCCGCCCGCAGCCATCTCGTTCAGGCAGGTCCGTATCTGGGTCCGGAGGGAAGACTGCACGGTGGCCATCAGCAGCGCGGCCGAGATGCCCTTGCCGGCCACGTCGCCTATGGCCAGCGCAAGCTGGGAGTCGGCCAGATTGAGGTAGTCATAGTAGTCCCCTGAGACGGTGCGGGCGGGGTTGCAGTGGGCCAGCACCTCCAGACCCTCGACCGCCGGGATGGTGGCCGGGTACAACTGGCTCTGGACCTCGCGGGCGATCTCCAGTTCGCTCTGAAGCCGCTCCTTCTCCTTCTCGATGCTGAGCAGTCTCTCCAGGTTCTCGGTCATGCGGTTGAAGGAGTGCCCGAGTTCGGCAAGCTGGTCTCTGCCCTTGACCTCGATGCGGTGGGAGAAGTCGCCGCGCATGACGCGGCCGGTGCCTTCATACAGGCCCTGCACCGCGGCGGTTATGGAGCGCGTCAGCGAGATGCCGATCACCAAAGACACCAGCTCGACGATCAGGAACAGGCCGGCCACCGCGAGGAACATCCAGAGCATCAACCCCTGGGTGAAGTCCGCCCTCTGCCGGAACAGCGTCCGCAGCACGGCTGACGGGCGGCTGACCACCACCAGAGGGATGTCCTCGGTCCGGGCCGGATTTTCCCATGTGGCGACGGGAGCGAGGCGGAACCAGGTGACTTCCAGGTCCAGCCAGTTGTAGGCCGGGGGGACCCGGCCGGTCCGGCCGGTGTTCAGGCCGGCCTGCAACAATGCCACGCTGCCAAGGTCCGGAACCAGCCGGTTCAGGACCTCGCCGGAAAGCGGGGCCAGGATGAAAGACTCGGCGCCGGCCTCAGAGGCGCGCCCCCACATGGAGGGTCTTCCGTCCCTCAGAATCAGTCCGCTGGCGGCCCCGGCGGGTAGGGCCGGCAGGGAGAGCTCAGAGCCTGGGGGGTATCGCCAGCTCAGCGCGTCCCGCACCAGGAATTCCGCCTGCGGGTACCGGTCGGCCACCGCCTGCGCCAGCCATTGCATGTGCCTGGGCCGGTCCTGCGGGGGCGTGGCGAGCAGTTCGCGCGCGGCGGCAGCCAGCCCGTCGGAGCGCTCCTCCAGTTCGCTCGTGACCAGGTAGACGGCGATCTGGCCGGTGAGCAGGTAGCAGCCGTTGGCCACCAGCAGCAGGATCAGAACCACGGGCACCACGGCGATGAACAGGTAGGCTACGATCAGCCGGTTGCGCAGCCTCCAGACCGCCTTGCGGATGCCGTGGCGGGCCAGCCTGACCGCCACAACCAGCCCGAGGATGGTGAGAAGGACCTCAAGGAGCAGGCGGACGATGCCCGAAGGCGCCGCCCACCTCAGAGGCAGGTAGACCAGCAGGAGACCGGCAAGCAACCTCTCTGGCCAGCCGGCTTGGCGGTAGAGGGGCACGATCCGCTTGAGCGCCGCCATCCTATTCCACGGCGGTATTGTAGCACCCGGCCCTCCCGCTCGACCTGCCTGCGAAGGAAGCCGCGCCGCGCCTTGCCCCGGGCTAAAGACCAGCCCGCTCGCCGTCGATGGCATTGCTAGCAACCCATCCCGGGTAGCTGGCTGGAGCGCCCTGCGGACCGGCAGGCGTACCCGGCCGCCGGCAGAAAGGAAGCGTATGGAATCGACAGTCCAGGAGAAGGTGGCCAGCGAGCATTCGGCCAGCGGTCAGCGCGGAGGCAAGTACCTGGTGTTTCAACTGGGCCGGGAGGAGTTCGGCATCCGGGTCCTTAAGGTCCGGGAAATCATGGGCGTCCAGGACATCACGGCAGTGCCGCAGACCCCGGCCCACGTTAAAGGAGTGATTAATCTGCGCGGCAAGGTGATTCCGGTCGTGGATCTGAGACTCAAGTTCGGCCTGCCGGAACAGGAGTACACGCAGCGCACGTGCATCATCGTGGTCCAGGTGCAGGCTGGCGGGACCCCGGTGCTGATGGGGATCGTGGTGGACGGCGTCGCCGAGGTGCTCAACCTGGCGGAGACCGACATCGAAGACACCCCCGATTTCGGGCAGGGAGTCGCCACCCCGTACCTGCTCGGGATGGCCAAGATCAAGGGCAAGGTGAAGATCCTGCTGGAGATCGACCAGGTGCTCACAAGCCAGGAACTGCACGGCCTGGAGTCCGTGCTGGGTTAGGAGAACCAGAGGAATGAAGTCCCGAATGACGATAAGCAAGAAACTGATGATGTGCTCCGGCGCGATGGTTGTGCTGGTTCTGGGGGCCGCATACGAGTCGCTGATGCGCGTCAAGAGCCTCGGGGCCGCACTCCACGAGGCCACGGGCCAGGCCGCCCAGAAGACCGGGCTGGCCGGCCAGATCGCCACCAACATCTCGGACCTGAGGGGTGGCCAGCGGGGCGTGATCCTGTTCAGCATGCTGAAGAACCCCTCGGTGAAGCTGGCGCGGGAGACCTTCCAGGCGGCCTCGGAGGGCATCCGGAAGCGAGTGGCCGAGTATCGGTCGCTGGCTCTGACCGAGGTCGAACGGCAGTCGGTCGACACCATAGAGGCGCAACTGGCGGCCTGGCTGCCGCTCTACGAGGAGATCTCGAAATCCTGCGAGCAGCAGCGGTTCGACGCCGCCATGGTCAGCGCCTTGGACAAGACCACCGTGATGGCCGGCGAAATGCAAAGGGCTGCGGCACAACTGCTGGAGAACCAGCGGCAGCAGCAGGCCGCAGCGGCGGCGGCGGGCGACGCCACAATCGCGCGAAACCGGTGGATCGGCTTCCTTCTGATCGGCGCGTCCCTGGCGGCTGGCGCGATCGTGCTGTGGGTGATCCGCGGCATCAGCCGCACGCTGCGGCGGCTGGCCGACGAGATGGGCGAGGGCGCCCGGCAGGTGGCCGGCGCGGCCGGGCAGATCTCGGCCTCCAGCCAGTCGCTGGCGCAGGGTTCCTCCGAGCAAGCCGCGTCGCTCGAGGAGACTTCCGCTTCCAGCGAGGAAATCAACTCCATGGCGCGCAAGAACAGCGAGAACTCGCGTTCGGCGGCCGACCTGGTGACGGGCTCGCAGGAGAAGTTCGCCGAGACCAACCAGAGCCTGGGCCAAATGGTGGTCGCCATGGGCGAGATAAACGCTTCGAGCGACAGGATCTCCAAGATCATCAAGGTCATCGACGAGATTGCCTTCCAGACCAACATCCTGGCTCTGAACGCGGCGGTGGAAGCCGCCCGGGCGGGCGAGGCGGGCATGGGCTTCGCGGTGGTGGCCGACGAGGTGCGCAACCTGGCGCAGCGCTGCGCGCAGGCGGCCAAGGACACGGCGGCCCTGATCGAGGAATCCATCGCCAAGTCCAATGACGGCAAGGTGAAGGTCGACCATGTGGCAGAAGCCATCCGCGGCATCACGGCCGAATCGGCCAGAATAAAGACCCTGGTGGATGAGGTGAACCTGGGCAGCCAGGAGCAGGCGCGCGGCCTCGAGCAGATCAGCAAGGCGATCTCCCAGATGGAGCAGGTGACGCAGAAGACCGCCGCCAGCGCGGAAGAAAGCGCCGCGGCGGCCGAGGAGCTGACGGCTCAGTCCGAGACGCTGAAGGATCTGGTGGACCGCCTGGTGGCCATGGTCGGAGGAGGCGCGCAGGAGAGTCCCGGTGGGCGGCGTCTGGCTGCCAGCCGCCGCAAGCCGGAGTCGCGGCTGCCGGTCCAGCGCCCGCCGCAGCGCGCTGGCAATGCCGCTTCCGGTCTGCCGGCGCTGAGCGCCGCGGTGGGCCACAAGGCGGCGGCTGCGCCCCTGGACGCCACAGCCCGGGAGATCGCCCTGCCGCTGGAAGCTGAGTTCAAGGAGTTCTGAAACGACGGCGCATCCGCCGCCGGCCCTGGATTCAGCGCAGGGCCGCCCTGAGGAGTCTATGAAAGCAGACAGCGATCAGGCGGCCGCCGGCCTCCGGTTAAGAGAGCAGATCGACGAATTAGCCACGCGGCTGGTTCTGGACGGCGTTCACAAGGGCATGGCCGGCGACCTGCTCCGGTTGAGCGAAATGGCCGGCGGCAGCGGCTGCCTGCGGACGGCCAGGCTGGCATCCGAGTTGGCTGAGAAGACGCGCGTCCGCAATAAGGGGAAGGGGCGGGCGGCGCTAGAGCAGGAACTGCGGGGCGGAATGGCCGAATTGCAGCAGGCCCTGGAGCAGGAGACTCGCCAGCCGGCGGCAACGGAGGCCGCGTCGGCCGGGGAGGAGCCGCCAATTCAATTCAGATCCCTGGCCCAGGACCCCGAACTGGTCAGGGACTTCATCCTGGAGTCACGGGAGCACCTGGCTTCCATCGAAAGCCGGACGCTGACGCTGGAGCAGAACCCGGCCGATGCCGAGGCGATCCACGAGGTCTTTCGCGGTTTCCACACCATCAAGGGCCTGGCCGGCTTCCTGGAGTTCGCCGTCATTCAAGAGGTGGCCCACGAGGTCGAGACGCTGCTCGATCTGGCCCGCAACGGGGATCTGGCGATCACGCCGGCGGTGGTCGACCTGGTGCTGGAGAGCGCCGACGTTCTGCGTCAAGCCGTGTCGGCGGTGGATGCGGCGCTGGCCAGCCGCCCCGCCCCGCCGGCTCCCGACCACCGGGCGCTGCTTGCGAAGGTCCAGGCACTGGCGGATGAGGTTCGCCCGGGAGGGGAAGGGTCGGAGGAGCTTCCGCCTGAGGCGCCCTCGCCGGCCGCAGAGGGAACTCCGGCGGGCGCCGCACCGGCGCCGGAAGGGACGCTTGACCGGACACAGGTCAGGAGCGCCGCCGCCACGGCGGCGGACACTTCCTCGGTGAGGGTGGACACCGGCAAACTGGACTACCTGATGGATATGGTCGGAGAGATGGTGATCGCGCAGTCCCTCATCCGCCATAACCCCGGCCTGGCCTCGATTCAGGACCCGCGGCTGCAAGGCGACCTCTCGCAACTGGCGCGTATCACGAGCGAGGTTCAGCGCACCACGATGAGTATGCGCATGCTGCCCGTCGGCCAGGTCTTTCAGCGCACGGCCCGCCTGGTGCGCGACCTGTCGCGCAAGGCGGGCAAACAGGTGGAACTGGAAACCAGCGGGGAAGACACCGAGCTGGACAAGACTATTGCCGAACAACTGGCCGACCCCCTTATGCACATGGTCCGGAACGCCATCGACCACGGGATTGAGCCGGCCGAGGCGCGGGCGGCCGCCGGCAAGAACCCTGTGGCGCGGCTGCGGCTGGCGGCTCACCACCAGGGCGGGCAGATCGTGGTCGAGGTCTCCGATGACGGACGCGGGCTGGACCGCGAGAAGATCCTCGCCAGGGCGCAGCAAAGGGGCCTGATTCCGGAGGGGGCTCAACTGGCCGAGAACGACATCTTCCATCTAATATTCGAGCCGGGCTTCTCGACCGCGGACCAGGTCAGCGACATCTCCGGCCGCGGCGTGGGCATGGATGTGGTGCGCCGCCACGTTCAGAAGCTGCGGGGGCGCATCGACATTCAATCCAGAACGGGGCGGGGGGCCACCTTCTTCCTCAAGCTGCCGCTCACTCTGGCCATCGTGGAAGGACTTGTGGTCGTGGTCGGCGACTGCCGCTACATCATCCCGATCTTCGCCGTCAGGGAGATGTTCCGTCCCACCCCGGACGCGCTCAGCTCGGTGCACGGCCGCGATGAAATGGCGCTGGTGCGCGGGCGGCTCCTGCCGCTGGTGCGCCTGCACCGCCGCTTCGGCGTCCGGCCGCGGTCGGAAGATCCATGCCAGGGGTTGCTGGCCGTGGCCGAATGTGAGGGACGGCCGTTCTGTGTGCTGGTGGACGACGTGGTGGGCAAGCAGGAAGTGGTGATCAAGAGCCTGGGCGAGAGTCTCAAGAACATCGCGGGGATCGCCGGTGGAGCCATCCTGGGCGACGGCCGGGTGGGTCTGATTCTCGACATGGAAGGCGTGTTTCGCGGGGCCGGACGTGAGTGAGTTGCGGGAGGCCCTTTCCGGCGTCCGTCCCCTGACCCATCAGGAATTCCAGCAGTTCCGCCGGCTGGCCCGCGAGCAGTTCGGCCTCGACCTGCGGCAAGGCAAAGAGGCGCTGGTGTCGGCGCGGCTGGGCCGGAAAATCCGGGAACTGAACTTCCGGTCCTTTCAGGAGTACTACCGTCACGTACTGGCGGACCGCACCGGCGAGTCGCTGATAGCGCTGATCGACGCGCTCACCACCAACCACACCAGTTTCTTCCGGGAGCCGGCGCACTTCGATTTCATGCGCCGCACCGTGCTGCCGGCCCTTCGGAACGGGAACCGCACGGCCATCTGGAGCGCCGCCTGCTCCACGGGCGAGGAACCCTACTCGATCGCCTTCACCATCCTGGAGGAACTGGGACAAGCCGCGCTCGGACGCACCCGCATCCTGGCGACCGACATCTCCACCCGGGTGCTGGCCACCGCGCGCAGAGGGGCCTATCCGGCTGAGCGTTTCGCCGGGATTCCCGCCGAGCGCCTCCGCCGGTATGTGCTGAGGGGCGAACAGCGCTGGAAAGACTGGTACCTGGTGAAGCCGGAGGTGCGGGCGGCGGTCGAGTTCAAGCGCCTCAACCTGTTGGATGACTTCTCACGGCTCGGCTCCTTCCACGCCATCTTTTGCCGGAACGTGATGATCTACTTCGACAAGCCTACGCAGCGCGACCTGGTGAACCGCCTTGCAGGCAACCTGGAGCCGGGCGGCTATTTGCTGATAGGACATGCCGAAAGCCTGAGCGGCGTCGATCACCCGCTGCAATACCTATGCCCGGCCACCTACAGAAAGCCGGAGGCCGGCGTGGCCGGCACTGGACGAGGGGGAGCCTAGCGATGCACCCGCTTGTGGTAGGCGTCGGAGACTGCCAGGTGAGCAACGACCTCGCCGCCGAGCTGGTGACCTACGCCCTCGGCTCCTGCATCGCGGTGATGATCCACGATCCGGTGGCGCGAGTGGGCGGACTGCTCCACTTCATGCTGCCGGAGTCCGGCGTGGACCAGGAGAAGGCGCGCATCAGACCATTCATGTACGCCGACACGGGCATCCCGCTGCTGTTTCACAACGCCTACGCGCTCGGCGCCGCTAAACGCCGGCTGGTGGTGGGGGCCGCCGGCGGCGCGCAGATGATGGATCAACAGGGGACGTTCAACATTGGCAAGAGGAATCACCTGGCAATGCGGAAGATCTTATGGAAGGCAGGCATCATGGTGTCGGCCGAGGCCGTGGGCGGTTTGCGGCCCAGGACGGTCAGGTTGCAGGTGGCCAGCGGCAGGATGCTGCTGCGCGGAGAAGGAGAGCATGAGCAGGAGATGCCGCTGGCGAAGGCTCCTGGGAAGGGGGCATTGAATGGCGTATAACGTGTTGATCGTGGATGATTCACCGGCCATGCGGTCATTCGTGCGCCGGGTGCTGGAGCTGTCCGGTCTGGACCTGGGCACGTGCCTGGAGGCCGGCCACGGCCGGGACGCCCTGGACCTGTTGCAGCGTGAGTGGGTGGACCTGGTGCTGACCGACATCAACATGCCGACCATGGACGGCGAGCAGTTCATCCGCCACCTGGAGGCCGATCCCGCGCTCCAGTCGATTCCGGTGGTGGTGGTCTCGACCGACCGCACCCGCGGCCGCGTCGAGCAGATGATGACCCTGGGCGCAAAAGGCTACGTGACGAAGCCCTTCCTTCCCGAGACGCTGCGGGAGGAAATGGAACGGGTATTGGGAGTGGCGGATGCCGGAAGGTAAGCTGGATCAGGTCTTGTTCGATGCGGCGGCCGAAGTGCTGGAAACCATGTTCTTCACGAGCACGCTGGGGGACGCCGAGCCGACGGGGGCTGCGGCGGCAGACTGGCTCTCGGCGGCGCTGTCCTTCCGTGGCGGATTGCGGGGGAGACTCAGGGTGCGAGTGCCGCGCCACACCGCGCGCGGGCTGGCAGCGGGCTTCCTGGGAGTAGAGGAAGCGGCGGTCACCGCGGCCCAGGTCGGCCAGGTGGTCTGTGAACTGGCCAACATGCTCTGCGGGTCGGTGCTGAGCCGCCTGGAGGAGGGGGCCCTTTTCGAACTTGACAGTCCGGCGCTTGAGCCTCCCGGTTCGGCGCTGCTGTTCGACTGCAAGACCGCGCGGCGGGACCTGGAGCTGGCCGAAGGAGCCCTGGGCCTGTCACTTGAACTGGAGCCGGACCGGTGAGCGCCAGCCGCAAGATCAGGGTCCTGGTGGTCGACGATTCGGCCATTGTCCGAAGGATCCTCACCGAGGCGATCGCCGCGGAGCCGGACCTGGAGGTCGTGGGGACCGCGCCGGACCCGTTCGTGGCCCGCGACAAAATCCTGACGCTCCAGCCCGACGTGCTGACGCTCGACATCGAGATGCCGCGCATGGACGGCCTCACGTTTCTGAGGAAGGTGATGCACTACCAGCCGATGCCGGTTATCGTGATCAGTTCGCTCGGGCAGGCCGGCTGCCAGGCGGCCCTGGAGGCCCTGCGGCTAGGCGCGGTGGAGGTGCTGGCCAAGCCGGGAGGCCCGTATTCTGTCGGCGAGTTGCGCATCGACCTGGCAGCCAAGATCCGCGCCGCCGCCGCGGCCCGGGTGCGGCGCTCGCCGGCCGAGCCCGCAGGCAGGCCGGATCCGGCCCCAGCGCCGAAGCCGGCTGATCCCTCGGCGGTGATCGCCATCGGCGCTTCCACGGGGGGCACCGAAGCAATCCAGGAAGTGCTGTTGCGGCTGCCCGCTGCCAGTCCAGGCATCCTGATCACCCAGCACATCCCGCCCGTGTTTTCCCTGGCCTTCGCCAACCGCCTGAACAGCCTTTGCCCCATGGAAGTGAAGGAGGCCCAGGACGGCGATACGCTCGCGCCCGGCCGGGTCCTGGTCGCTCCGGGGAATTTCCACTTACTGTTGCGCAAGAGCGCGAACGGAGGCTACCGCGTGGCCGTCCAGGACGGCCCGCGCGTCTGCTACCAACGGCCCTCGGTGGACGTCATGTTCTCCTCGGTGGCCGAGGCCGCCGGCCGGCGGGCGGTCGGAGTGCTGCTTACAGGCATGGGATCGGACGGCGCGCGCGGCCTGCTGAAGATGCGGCAGGCCGGCGCCAGGACCATCGCTCAGGACGAAGCCAGCTCGGTTGTGTTCGGGATGCCGAGAGAAGCAATCAACCTGGGCGCCGCCGGACAGGTCGCCGCCTTGAACAGGGTTCCCGCCGCCATTCTGGCGCAACTGGGGAGAATTTAGCGATGAGGGCCGGAAGCCCTCATATGCGCGACCTGGCGATGGCGGGCGTCTCGGCCTCGGCCTCGGCCTGGGCCCGCTCCGGCTGCAAGTAGTGCCTGGTCAGGCCCTCGCGAAGGATGCGCATGGCCGTGTCCGGGTCGTCGGCGACCGCGAAAAGCTCCAGGTCCTCCGGCGAGATCATCCCGTGGCGGACCAGGGCGGGGAAGTTCAGGATCTCGTTCCAATAACTCGAGCCGTACAGCACGATCACGATTTTCTTGGCGAGCTTCTCGGTCTGGGCCAGCGTGAGCAGCTCGGTAAGTTCATCAAGAGTGCCGAATCCTCCGGGGAACACGACCAGGGCCTTGCTCAGGTAGGCAAACCAGAACTTCCGCATGAAGAAGTAGTGAAACTCGAAGGACAGCTCCGGCGTGATCCACGGATTGGGCCACTGTTCGAAGGGCAGGCCGATGTTCAACCCGACGGTCTTGCCGCCCGCATCCTGGGCGCCGCGGTTGACGGCCTCCATGATGCCGGGGCCGCCGCCCGTGCAGACCACGAAGCGCCGCGTGGAGTTCTCCAGGCCGTCGGACCACTCGGTGATCATGCGGGCCAGCGTGCGGGCCTCCCGGTAGTAGCGTCCCATGGGTCCGTCCTCGGTGACCCTGGCCGAGCCGAAGAACACCACGGTGTCGCGGATCCTGTGGCGGCGGAAATGCGAGAGCGGCTCCAGGTACTCGGAAAGAATGCGCAGCGGACGGGCGTCGGCTGTGTCCAGAAAAGCCTCATTCTTGTAGGCCTTGGGACGGCGGTTGTGGGCGGAAGTTCGTTCAATCATGGGTTCCCGGCGCGCCGGCCACTTCCTCGACGCGCTTCTTCAATTCTCGCACCGTCTTGACCAGTTCCGGCAGCTTCGGGAACGAGGCCACCGCGCGGCGCCACAGGGCGGCGTCGAAGGCCGGAGAGCCTGAAATCGTGGCGCCCGCCTCGACATCCCCGCCCACCCCGCTCTGAGCGTATACGACGGCCCTGTCGTGGATGGTCAGGTGTCCTGAGACCCCCACCTGGCCGGCGAGCAGCACGCTCTTCCCGAGTATGGAACTGCCTGCCAGGCCGGTCTGGGCGCAGATGATGTTGTCCTCCCCCACCACGCAGGCGTGGCCCACCTGCACCAGGCTGTCGAGCTTGGCTCCGCGCCTGACTCGCGTTTCGCCGACCGTGGCGCGGTCCACCGAGGTCAGCGACTGTATCTCGACATCGTCCTCGATGACGGTGATGCCGCTCTGCACGATCTTGTAATGCGTCCCATCCTTGGTCAGCGCGAATCCGAACCCGTCTCCGCCTACAACCACGCCGTTCTGGAGAATCACCCGGTCGCCGATGCGGCAGAACTCCCTAACCACGGCGTGCGAGTGGGCGCAGAAGTAGTCTCCGATGCGGGCGCCAGGGTAGATGACCACGTGCGGGTGAAGCACGGCGTTCCGTCCGATAACGGCGTCGTCTCCAACCACCACGAAGGGGCCGGCATATGAGCCCTCGCCGATAGACGCGGTTGGGGCGATCGACGCCGAAGGGTGGATGCCCGGCTCGGGGCGCGGGGGCCGGTAGAACATCTCCAGCGCCCGGGCGAAGTCCAGGTAAGGGTTGGAGGACACCAGGCTGGCGATGGCCTGGCCCCGGATCGGTTCCGCCGTCAGGATGGCGGCCGCGCGCGTGTCCTTAACCTTGTGGGCATACCGGGGGTTGGCAAGAAAGGTGAGTTCGGTGGGGCCGGCGTGCTCCATGCCAGCCACTCCCG
This sequence comes from Solibacteraceae bacterium, assembly GCA_037440765.1. Lineage (GTDB taxonomy): Bacteria > Acidobacteriota > Terriglobia > Bryobacterales > Bryobacteraceae > DTKY01. The sequence continues at coordinate 32,489 of JBBITL010000019.1, read as the reverse complement.
TGATCTCGATCGCGCCGTCGCCGGCCAACTCGCACCCGAGCCGCTCGGCTATGTGGCTGAGTCTCATAGCCTCAGGTTACATCCTACGGCGGCGAAAATCCTCCAGCGCTCTCCCCAAAACCACATCGGATCGGCAGCCACCATGCCTTGAAAATCCCCGCCCGGCGCGATGCGCAATGCAGCCTGAAATCCCTTACGGACGGATTACGGGCTCTTGTGGGGTTGCAGGGCCAGGCGATTTAGTGTAAAACTTTACAGTAGATCGTGCCATACGTCGCCCTCCATAACCACAGCCACTACTCGCTGCTCGACAGCGCCATGTCCACCAGCGACATCGTCGCGGCCGCCGTCGAGTACCGCATGCCCGCCGTCGGACTCGTGGACCGCGACTCCCTGGCCGGCGCCGTACAGTTCTACAAGACTGCCCGCGCGGCCGGTGTCCGCCCCGTCATCGGCAGCCAGGTGACAACCGCCAGCGGCGACTCCTTGATCCTGCTCGTCGAGAACGCCAGAGGCTACCGCAACCTCTGCCGCCTCCTCACCACCCGCGTCGAACACACCGGCGGCCCAACCATCGAAGACCTCAACCGCTTTCGCGACGGCCTCATCTGCCTGTCCGGCGCCGCCGACCCCGCGCACCTGGAAATCTACGGGCGAAACTTCGCTCTCACCGTCACCCCGCAGAACCGGGGGAACCTTCGCCATGGACGCCGCCTGCGCGTCCCTGTAGTCGCCACCGCCGAGGCGCACTACCGCTCCCGGGCCGGCCGGTTGCTGTACGACATCCTTGCCTCCATGCGAACCCTCACCATGCTTGGCCACGAACACCACGCCAAACACGGGCCGGGCGATTATCATATGCACTCGCCGCAGGAGATGATGCAGTACTTTCAATCATCCACGCAATGCATTCAAAACACTCAACTTATAGCCGAACGTTGCTGCTTTGATTTCGACCTGGGTGACATCCTGTTCCCGCCCTTCGACACCCCCCCGGAGGACACCGCGGCGGGCCTGCTGCGTCGCCTGGCAAGGGAAGGCGTCGCGCGCCGTTACGCCCCCGCGCCCAAGCCCGAGGTATGGTCGCGGCTGGAGCGGGAACTGAACGTCATTGAAGAGGTCGGCTATGCCGAGTACTTCCTCATCTTCGCCGACATCGTGCGCTGGGCCGGCGGGCAAGGGATCGGGACCCTGGCCCGCGGCAGCGCCGCCGGCAGTCTGGTGTGCTATGCGCTGGGGATCAGCAACGTCTGCCCCTTCCGTTTCGGGTTGTCCTTCGAGCGCTTCCTTAACCGCGAGCGCATGCAGTTCGCCAAGCTCGCTGACATCGACCTCGACCTGCCCTGGGACCGCCGCGAAGACGTGGTCCGGTACGTCTTCGAACGCTACGGCCGGGAGCACGTGGCCATGATCGGCGCGTTCAACACCTTCCAGGGGCGCGCCGCCGTGGCCGATATCGCCAAGGTCTACGGCATCCCCGAGCGCGAGGTTCGGCGCTTCACCGAGCACATGCCCCGCTTCATGGGCGATGCAGGGACCGTGGCCGGGACCCTGCCCGAGTGCCGTCATCTGCCCTGGCAGGAGGAACCCTACCGCACCGTTCTGAAGATGGCCTCGCGCCTGGATGGCATCCCGCGGCACGCTTCCATGCACCCCTGCGGGCTGGTGATCAGCGGGGAGCCACTCGCCGATCGCATGCCCCTGTTCATGAGCGCCAAGGGCTACCTGACCACGCAATATGCGATGGACGACGTCGAGGAGCTGGGCCTGCTCAAGATGGACCTGCTGGGGCAGGCGGGCCTGAGCGTGCTCCGCGACGCTTGCGCCAACATTCGCGAGAACCGGGGCCACGCGCCCGATCCAGGCGCCATCGACTTCCAGGATGCGGCCACCTGGGACACCATTGCCACCGGCAACGCGCGCGGCGTGTTCCACATAGAATCGCCCGCCATGACCGGCCTGCTGGTCATGTCGGACTGCCGGGACCTGGACTGCCTCACCGCCGTCGAGTCCATCATCCGGCCGGGCGCCGCCAACGAGGGCAAGAAGCGCGCCTTCGCCCGCCGCCACCAGGGACTGGAGCCGCCCGCCTACGCGCACCCCTCGCTCGAGCCCCTGCTGGCCGACACCTACGGGATGATGGCCTACGAGGAGCACATTCTTCTGGTCGCCAACGGATTCGCCGGGATGCCCTGGGGGCGCGCCGACATCCTGCGCCGCGCGCTGGTCAAGAACAAAGACCGGCGTAAGATCGCGGAACTGGGCGGGGAGTTCCGCGCCGGCGCGCTCGCCGCCGGCCACACTGCCGGGGAGGCCGAAGCGGTATGGGCGCTGGTCGAGGACTTCGCCGGCTACATGTTCAACAAGGCCCACTCGGCGGCCTATGCGGTGGAAGCCTTCCAGGGCGCGTACCTTAAGACGCGGTACCCGATCGAATTCCTGGCGGCGGTGCTCTCGAACCGCCGGGGCTTCTACTCCCCCATCTTCTACGTGCTGGAAGCGCTGCGGCAGGGAGCGCGGTTCCTGGCGCCGGATGTGAACCTCTCCGAGCCGCGCTTCCTGGTGCGCGGCGACACCGTGCGCCTGCCGCTCGACCAGGTGAAGGGCATGACCGCCGGGACGCTGGAGCGCATCCTCGCCTCACGGCCTTTCCGGGATGCGGGCGAGTTCTACCGGCTGGTGCGCCCCTCGCGCGCCGAATGGCTGGCCCTGCTGAAAGTCGGCGCGCTCGATTCGCTCAATGAGCCGCGCGGGCGGCTGTTCTGGCGGTTGTGCCGGCTGGAGTCGAAGAAATCCGGGGGTGCTCCGGGACTGCTGCCTGACCCCGTGGGGGTCCGGCAACGCCATGCCCCTGCTGGGCCGCATTGGGAACACGAACTGCTGGGCTTCCCGGTGAGCTGTCACCCGCTCGACTACTTCGCGCCGGAGGTGGACTGGTCGCGCTACGTGCCAGCCGCGGAGGTCAGCCGCTGCATGGACCGCGAGATCGAGGTCTGCGGCCTGATCGTGGCCGAGCGGATTCACCCCACCGGCCGAGGCGCGATGAAGTTCCTAACCCTGGCCGACCGCACCGGTTTCGTCGAAGTGTCGCTGTTTACCGGCGCCTACCGGCGCTTTGGCCACCTCACGGTCAATCCCGTGGTGGCCGTCACCGCGCTGGCCGAGCCTTTCGACAACCGCAAGGGGGTCTTGCTCAACGCCATCCGGCTCAGGCAGCCCCCTACATGCGGAACGTCCAGCGGAACTTCAGGGCGAGCAACTCGCTGTCCGGGATGAGAGTCAACTCGGGCCGTTCCAGCAGTCTCAGCCAGCCGCGATTCCAGACGAAGAAGATTTCGCGGCCCGGCTTCATGGTCCAGCGGAGCCGTGTATTGGCGCCTACATTATTCGAGGTAGTGTCGTACTGGACGAAACTCGTCAGCACCACGCGCGGGCTCCAGGCCATGCTGGTTCTGAACTGCCACAATCGCTGAACGAACCGGCCGGCTTGCAAGCAGCCGAAGTTGTTCTCGCCGCCCAGGCCGAGCTGCACCCGCCCGTCGGACGAGGTCCAGTTCACCGTCCCGGCGTATTGGTTCAAGCGCCCGTCGTAGAATGTTCCCCAGGTCGAGGAATAGCTGACGATGAACGGCCGGTGGGGGCTGGTCATGGCCAGCGCCGCGAACCGGTCGAAGCGATACCCTCCGGGAGCGATGGCGCGGCCCTTGACGATCTCGAAGGGCGCCGCCAGGTACTCGTACTGGGGCGTCCAGGTGAAACGGAGACTCTCGCCCGACTCCATCTGCGCCGCCAGCGGCGTAAACAGGAAGCTCCACGACTCATTGACGCCTTTTAGGTTCGTGACCCGGGTGTAGTAGTTCGAAAAAGACGCCTGCCGGATCCATCCGAAGGGCCCGTCCTTCGACGGTCTGGGGCTGATCCGGCACCCGCCCTGGTACTGCCGGGTGCCGGGGCGGGGCAGATAGCCGAGCAGCGGTGTGAGCGCATCCCCGAATTCCTGCGCGCCGATGTAGCAGTCGGCCAGGTCGTTGGGGTAGTCCACCTTGAATCCCCAGCCGGAACGCCTTCCCGGCGCCAGATCTCCCGCGCTGGCGGCTGCCCATCCGCCGATCAGAAAATTCTTGTTGCCGCGGAATCTGGACGTGCGCCACAGGGCGTCAAACCCCACCAGGGTGTTGTCTCGCTTGCCGGCGGGATCGCCGGCGGTCACCAGCGCGCCTACCCTCAGATTGCGGTCCACGTCGTAGGAGGCCCGCCCGGCGAACAGGTTCGTTGAAGGGGCGAAGGTCGTCTCGCGTGTCTGGACGTCCACCAGCCCCAGCCGCCAGCGGCCAATCCGGCCGTTCAACTTCACTCCGGCGTCGATCGGTACCTGCTGGCCACCCAGAAGACCGATTCGCCGGCTGAAGAACGGGATGAAGGCGCGGCCCAGCCCGGGGCCGAAATCGAACTGGCTGGACCCTTCCAGGAAGAACGCGCGCTTCTCGGGAAAGAACAGCGGAAAGCGGGTGATGTTGATTTGACGCGTGTCCACCTCGGTTTCCGCGAAATCTGTATTGGCCGTGAAGACCGCGGCCATTTGCGGGGTGATGCGCCAGGTGAAATCCAATCCCCCGGCGCCCTGCCAGTTTCTGGCCCCTTGGGAGAACACCTCCCTTGTGCGCCCGGTCCAGTATGGCGTGAGCTCCAGGCCTCGTCCCTGCTCGATCTCCTCCATGCCGTACATCAGGCCCGCCCGGCTCATGTCGGCCGCGAACGAATCCAGGGTCGGAGAGGCCCAGCGCAGCACGAGCTGCTCCCGGGACACGATGCGCTCCAAGTTCAGCCCCCAGGCCGTCAGGCCCGGCGTGAAGTTCAGCGTGTGGCTCGGAATTTCGATCTCGGCCGACCACCCTTCGGGCGTTCTCGCCGTGCGCGCGTCCCAGATGCCGTCCCAGTCGCCCGAGATCCGTTCGGGGTTGTTGATGAGGCCGTCGGCGCGGGTGCTGGCTGCGTTGATCCTGAAAGCATAGCCGGTGCGCCTGTCTCCGTACGGATCGAGCGCGACCCCCACCGTGTCGTCGCCGGGCATCGAGTTGTCGAATTGCATGGTGCGCACTGCGATACGCTCGGGGTTCGGGTCCGTGCACAAGAAGCCGAAGTACAACAACCGGCCAACCAGCAGCACCCGCACCTCGGTGCGGAAAGGCGTGGATTCACCCGGACGCGGCGATTGCTGGGTCAGCACCACGGCCTCGGCCAGCCGCCAGGCCGGCTCGTCGAGACGTCCGTCCAGGCGCACAGGGTCCGGCGACTTGGTGACCCGAAGACTCGGGCCGGCGTCGCCGGCATGGCAACCGGCGACCGACAGCGCAAGGCTGAGGGCTGCTCTACGAAGAAGACCGAGCCTCATAGGAGGCGGCCAGCCTCGGTCAGAAACCGCTGCGAGACCTCTGGAGTATTGTACATGAGGACGGACCGCGACCCGGCCTCGGCCAGGCGGCCGCGCAGACCGGGGTCCCGCCACAGCCGCCGGAGTCCGTCGGCCAGCGCCTCGGCGCTATCCGGTTCGACGAGCAGGCCGTGTTCGACGACTTCCGGCACTGCCGCCGCCCGTGCAGCCGCTATGGGCTTCCCGGCGGCCATGGCCTCCAGGAACACGATCCCGAAGCCTTCCTGAACGCTGGCCAGGCAGAAAGCATCGCAACGGTTGTACTCCCTGGCCAGCTCGTCCTGAGACAAATCGCCGAGCCAGCGAACCACTCCTTCCAGGCGCAGGCGGCGCCAGATGTTCAGGAGTCGCGCTCTTTCCGGACCGTTGCCCACAATCCTCACCCTCAGTTCGGGCAGATCGCGCCTGAGCAGCGCCGCCGCTTCCAGAAGGACATCGAAGCGCTTGCGGGGGTAGAACCGGCCGACAGAGAGAACCGTGAACTCATCCGGGTTCGGCCGGGCCGGGTTCCGGCGGAACAACCGGTTCCAGGCCGCCAGGTCGATCAGTTCCGGCACGATGGCGACTGGCCGCCGGGGGCCGTAGAGTTCCTCCAGGCGCCGGGCGGCGTAGCGGCTGGTGGTCACCACCAGGTCCGCGCGCTTTGCATGCCGCGCCTCGCAGGCGGCCTGGAGCGACATGCTCAGCCTGGTGAGCCCGCACTCGAAGCGCATCTCGTCGGCTATCACGCCCTTGATCGAAGCGATGTGCGGACGTCCGGTGCGGCCCGCGATCCGGTAGCCGTCCATGTCGAAACCCACCACCAGGTCAAACGGCTCCCAGCGCCGCCCCCGCAGTTGTTCGTTGAACCAGACGCGCCGCAGCGTGTACACGGGGAGGTCCGTGTCCGGCGTCAGGACCTCCGCTTCGTGGCCGAGCGCCCTCAATCCCGCGGCCAGCGCGGTGACCCCCGCGAACGTGCCGCTGCCCTCAAAGGGGTTCAGAGGCGTGGCCGTCAGGAAGGCCAGCCTTACGCGCTCAGGCGGCGAAGCGGAAGGCCCCGGTGCCGGGCCGGCGGGGTGGCCCCGGCTCACTCGACCCGGACCGCGGTTCCCCTCTTCTTCTGAGCGCGGGAGAGCTCGCTGATGCGCTCGTCGATCAGCGTGCGCAGGGCCTTGAGGAACTCGACACGGGCGTTGCGCAGGTGGCCGGCGGCCGCCTCCGAGCGGCACTGGAGCATCTCGGTCAGCTTGGGTCCCATGCCCATGCACAGGCACTGTACAGGGTGTGTCGCGGCCTCTTTCCTCTTCATGACTACGCCTCCTTCATTTCCACTGTCAGCAGTTTGTGGTCCAGCCTGGCCCGGGTCGGGGTCAGGCCGGCCATCGACGTGGGCAGCCCGATGTGGCGGCGCAGGCTGCCGACTTCCACGACCAGTTCGTCTCCCTTCTTGAACAGGCCGATCTCGCCCTTGGCGGCAAAGGGGAGTTGCAGGCGCACTTCATAACTGCCGTCGCGCTTGACGAAGTTGTAGGGGCGCTCAACGCGCGTGAGAATTGCGGGGTCCTCGCCGCCGGGATAGAGCGTTTCCGCAAGGCGCTCCAGGCGCTCCACTCCCAGGACCTCCTCCCGGTAAAGGGGGACGGTTTTCACCGGGACCGGCGCGAAGTACTCTTCGATCTCCCGGAGAATGCGATCCTGCGAGCGATGCCAGCGGTCAAAGTAAGCGTCGCTCACCACGGGGGGCAGGACGCGGTTGACGATCACCGTGTCCACCGTCAGGCCGTGGAGCGAGAAGTATACGTAGGCGCGCTGGGTCTCGCGGAGGACCATCTTCTCGGGATTCGTGGCCAGCCGCACGCTGGTCACCTTCGGGTCCTGCAACGCCTCCTCGACGCCCGCCAGCCGGGCGAACAGGTCCTTAACGTTGGCGAAGTAGCTGTCCGGGGGGAGTTCCACCGGCGAGACCCTGTTGGCCAGCGGACGCACGGCCTTCAGCAGGCTGCGCTGGTAGGGGAAGATGTGCTTCATGTACCAGTCGAGCGTGGTGGGCATGCTGACGAAACGCAGGCTTTCGGCGGTGGGCGCGCAATCCAGTACGATCACGTCGTAGCGGCGCTCGCGGCGGTACTGGTTGACGTGCATCATGGCGCTCAGTTCCTCCATGCCGGGGAGGATGGCCAGTTCTTCGGCCTCCACATCGCTGATGCCGGTGGTGCGCAGCACGGACACGACGTAGGAGGAGATCGCTTTCCAGTGGCGTTTGATCTCCTTCTGAATGCTCACTTCCTGGATGTCGAGGCGGTCGCGCACGGGGAAGGGATCGCTGGTGGCGTCCTGGAAAAGACCGGCCGCGAGGTCGAACGAGTCGGCCAGGCTGTGAGCGGGGTCCACGCTCATGACCAGGGTGTGGTGGCCCGACTGCGCCAGACGCACTCCGGTCGCCGCGGCCAGGCTGGTCTTGCCCACTCCCCCCTTGCCCGTGAACAGGAGGATCCGCACGCTTCCATTATCCTGTATCGGAACCTGCCCGCCGCGGCGAGGCCCTCCGGCCCGGCGTTCTCAGGTATCATACGTTTTCACTATGATCAGGGTGAGGAGGTCAGTGGCATGAGACTCGCTGCGGTCATTCTGGCTGCCGCCGCCGCGGCCCAGGCCGCGCAGTACGCGGTTCAGCGTGACGGCGACATTGTCCGGCTGCTGGACGCCGCCGCCGAGACGGTGGTGTCTGTTCTGCCGCCAGCCGGCAACATCGCCTTCGAGATGAGGGTGAAGGGCGTCAACGTGCTCCGGTTCCCGTTCGCGTCCGTCGAGGAGTTCCGCAAACGGCCCGGCCTGAATGCCATCCCCTTCATGGGTCCGTGGGCCAACCGGCTCGACGAGCAGGCCTTCTATGCCAACGGGAAGAAGTACATCTTCAACATGGAGCTGGGCAACGTGCGGGGAAAGATCCCCATTCACGGCTTCCTGACGGGCACTTCCGAGTGGCGCGTGGTGGAGGCGCGGGCCGATGATACGGCCGCCTGGGTCACCAGCCGGCTGGAGTTCTACCGCCAGCCTTCGTGGATGGCGCAGTGGCCGTTTGCCCACACCATCGACATGACCTACCGGCTTCAGGGCGGGGTGTTGGAGGTCAGTACCGCGATCGAGAACCTGAGTTCGGAGCCGATGCCGGTGGTCGTCGGCTACCACCCCTATTTCCAGTTGACCGATTCCAAACGCGACGAGTGGACAATCGCGGTGGGTGCGCGCACCGAGTGGCTGCTGTCGCCGGAGAAGCTGCCCACCGGCCAGACCCGTCCCATCGAGGGTCTCTTCCCGAATCCGCAGGAGATCGCGCTCAAGGACTTCGACCTGGACCACGTTTTCGGAGATCTGGTGCGGGACGCGGCGGGCCGCGCGGTCATGACAGTGAGAGGACGGTCGCAGCGGCTGGATGTGGTCTACGGTCCGAACTACCGAGCCTCGGTGATATACGCGCCGAAGCCGCCAGCCGCGCCGCCTCAAGCGCCGCCCGGGCCCGGGCGTGGCGGCATGATGCCGATGGACAGGAACTTCATCTGCTTCGAGCCGATGGTGGGCATAACCAACGCCACCAACCTGGCGCACAGGGGTCTGTACAAGGAACTCCAGAGCGTTGCCCCGGGCGGGATCTGGCGGGAGAGCTTCTGGATCCGCCCCAGCGGGTTCTGACAGGCGGCTCAAGGACCGGCGGGGACGCCCCGCGCCCTACAGTGCGGCAGGCTTCCTGGCCTGTCGGGGCCTAGCGCCGCCGCCGGAAGGCGAGGACCGCCAGAGGTGGCAGGGTGACGCGTATGCTGTCCGGGTGGCCGTGGGCCGCGGCCGGCTCGCTGGCCACTCCGCCGGCGTTGCCCAGGTTGCTTCCCCCGAACACCTCGCTGTCCGTGTTCAGCAGTTCCTCGTAGAAACCGGCGGCGGGCACGCCAAAGCGGTAGCCGTACCGCGGCACCGGCGTGAAGTTGCAGCAGAACAGAAGGAAGTCATCAGGGTCCCTGGCCCTGCGCAGAAAGGCGATGACCGAACTGTCCACGTCGTGGAAATCCACCCATTCAAACCCGCTGTGGTGGAAATCGACTTCGTACAGCGCCGGCTGTTCCCTGTAGAACCGGTTCAGCGCCCCCACGAACGCCTGGAGCTTGCGGTGGAAGTCGAACTCCAGCAGTTCCCAGCGCACCGAGCCGTCGTGGTTCCACTCCTCGTACTGGCCGATTTCCGCGCCCATGAACAGCAGCTTCTTGCCCGGGTGCGCGTACATGTACGCCAGGAAGGCCCGCACGCCGGCGAAACGCTGCCACTCGTCGCCGGGCATTTTGGCGAGCAGCGATCGCTTCCCGTGGACGACCTCGTCGTGCGAGATGGGCAGCACGAAGTTCTCCGTGAAGGCGTACAGCATGCTGAAGGTGATGTTCTTGTGGTGATACTTGCGGTGGACGGGCTCCCTGGAGAAGTACTCCAGCATGTCGTGCATCCAGCCCATGTTCCACTTCATGGTGAACCCGAGCCCGCCCAGGTACACCGGACGCGAGACGCCCGGGAACGACGTGGATTCCTCGGCAATGGTCACCACGCCCGGCACCTGGTGCGTAAGCTCGTTGAACCGCCGCAGGAAGCCGATGGCGTCCAGGTTCTCGTTGCCGCCGTACCGGTTCGGCAGCCACTCGCCCGGCTTTCTGGAGTAGTCCAGGTACAGCATGGAGGCGACGGCATCCACGCGCAACCCGTCGATATGATACTTGTTCAGCCAGAACAGCGCGCTCGAGATCAGAAAGCAGCGGATCTCGTTGCGGCCGTAGTTGAAAATCAGCGTCCCCCAGTCCTTGTGCTCGCTCAGCCGGGGGTCGGAGTGCTCGTACAGAGCAGTGCCGTCAAAGAAGGCCAGCCCGTGAGCGTCCTTGGGGAAGTGCGCCGGCACCCAGTCCACGATCACCCCGATGCCCGCCTGGTGGCAACGGTCCACCAGGTACATGATGTCCTCGGGCGGACCGAAGCGGCCGGTGGGCGCGAAGTAGCTCAGTGTCTGATAGCCCCAGGAGCCCGCAAATGGGTGCTCGGTGACGGGTAACAGTTCGATGTGGGTGTATCCCATGCTCCGGGCGTACTCAGCCAGCTTGCCGGCCGCTTCGCGATAGGTGAGGGGCTCGCCGCCGGGTCCCCGCAGCCAGCTTTCCAGGTGCACTTCGTAGATCGAGACGGGTTCGGCCAGCAGGTCGCGGCGCGCGCGCGACTCCATCCAGGCGGCGTCGCCCCAGGCGTGCTTGTCCAGGCGCGCCACGATGGAACTGGATGCCGGCGGCGTCTCGGAGCGGAAGGCGTAAGGGTCGGCCTTCATCTCCCGGTGCCCGTGGTGGCGGCTGCGGACGTAGTACTTGTATGTGGCGCCCTCGCCCAGGCCGGGCAGAAATATCTCCCAGACTCCGCCCTCGCGCAGCCGCATGGGATGGCGCCGGGTGTCCCAATCGTTGAAGTCGCCCACGACGGAGACCACCTCGGCGTTGGGCGCCCACACCGCGAAGCGGACTCCCTCAACGCCATCCACTGCGACGACGTGCGCACCCAGGGAGTTGTAGGCTTCGTAGTGCGTACCCTCGCTGTGCAGATGCAGTTCGAACTCGCTGAGCAGGGGAGGGAAGCGGTAGGGATCTTCAAACTCGCCTGCTGTCCCGTCTGGCCGCTTGATCCTCAGCCGGTACGCGCTGGGGCAGCCCTCCAACTGCGCGGCGAAGAAACCTTCCGGGTGCTTCCGCTCCATCGGCCAGGCGCGATCCTCGATCAGCACGTCGGCCTCCGCCGCCTGGGGCAGGAAGGCTCGCACCACCCAGGCCGGCGGCTTTCCGCGGCGCCGGAGGGCGTGCGGGCCGAGCAGCCGGAACGGGTCGCCGTGATAGCCGCCGGTGACGGCTTCGATCTCGGCTTTCGTCATCGCAGCTATTATGGCAGGGATGGGCCCGTCCTACAGAGATCTGGCGAAGGCCGAACTCCACCTCCACCTGGAAGGCTCCATCGAGCCGGAGACCCTGCGTGAGCTTGCTCCCGAACTCAGCATCGAGGAAATACGCGAGAAGTACGAGTACGAGGACTTCCTGGGATTTCTCAGGAGCTACAAGTGGGTAAACGAGCGGCTGCGCGCGCCGGAAGACTACGCCCTCATCACCCGGCGGCTGCTGGAACGCCTGGAGAGCGAGAATGTGCGCTACGCCGAAATCATCCTGTCCGCCGGCGTGATCCTGTCGATGGAGCAGGACCTGGCGCCGGTCTGGGAAGCGGTCCGGCGGGAGAGTATGGCCTCCGGCGTGGAAGTCTGGTGGCTGTTTGACGGCGTCCGCCAGTTCGGCGTTGAGAGCGTCATGGAGGTGGCCGAGCTGGCCGCCGAGCGCGTGGGTGACGGCGTGGTGGGAATCGGCATCGGCGGGGACGAGGCGCGGGGGCCGGCGCGACTGTTCGGCGAAGTCTACCGCTTTGCCCGCGGCCGGGGATTGCGCCTCACCGCGCACGCGGGAGAAACCGGCGGGCCGGAGTCGGTATGGGCCGCGCTGGAGCTGGGGAGCGAGCGCATAGGGCACGGAATCCGGTCAATTGAAGATCCCGTGCTGGTCCGTCACCTGGCGGATCGCGGCATTCCGCTGGAGATCTCCATTTCCAGCAACATCGCCACTAGGGCGGTGCCGGCGCTGGAGGCGCATCCGGTGAGACGCCTGTACGAGTCGGGCGTGCCCATCGTGCTGAACACCGACGACCCGGCCATGTTCCACACCACCATGACCAGGGAGTTCGAGATGGCCGCCCGGCTGGGCTTCTCCGATGAGGAACTCCAGGAGATTGCAGCGAACGGCTTCCGGCACGCTTTCCGGGAGCCAAGGTTCACCCGCCGAAAGTAAGCCGGCCCGCAGGCTTGCCGCGGCCCGCCGCCGGGGGGAGCTTCAGCCTGGCCACATAGATCATGGCCTGTCCTTCATGCGAGGAGTAGTAGCTCACCCAGAGCAGCCCGCCGTGGTACGCCAGGCCGGGGTAACCGGTGTCGCCGCTCGACGGCAGGGCGAAGAACTCGGCCATGGCCCCCTCGTGGGGGTCGATCCAGCACAGTGACGTCCGCACGGTGTCGTCCACCAGGCGCGCGGCCGCCAGGACCCGCTCGTCAGGAAGCCGGATGAGGTTGGGGCCGGCGACGGTCTTCGTCAAGCCACTCCAGGTCCATCCCCGGTACGGGCTGCGCGATCTGCCGAACTGCGCCGTCGGGGCTTCTCCCTCGCGGCGGAGGAGCGCGCAAGCCGTTCCGTCGGGGAGGAAGAGCAGGGAAGCTTCCGTCGGCTCTCCGGGAACGGGGATCTCCGGCGAGTGTACTGAGTACCTCACCCCGTCGGTGGTCGTGTACAGGCGCAGCGCGGTTGCTCGGCCGGCGCTGTGCCCCATGGCGTAGCCTCTGCCCATGGTCCAGGACGGCCGGTAGAGGATGAAACCGGGCTCGCCTGCGGCCTCCGGCTGCGTCCAGTCCCGCCCGTCCGGCGAGAGCCAGACCATCGTGCGGCGGGAGTGGTCGCCATAAGTGGCCATGGCGTTGACCAGCAGCCGTCCCTCAGGGGTGGCGCTCAGCTTGGGCTCGCGCAGGTCCGCGTCCGGCAGGGCCAGGAGTGCGGACGGAATCCAGACTTCTCCGTCCGAAGATGAGAGCACACGCACGGCGCCGTCACGCGAGGCCGCGCTCATCCCTTCGCGAAAAACGCAAAACCAGCGGTTGCGGAAATGCAGCAGGTCCGTGTAGGCGTTGTGGCGCGCCCGCGCCGAGATCATCCGGCACCCGGCCAGTTGGGCCCTGGGGGCGGTTTGGGCGGAACCGGCCAGAGGGGCTAACGTCAGCGACAGAAACCTGCGTCGGACCATGCTTTGCTCCCATTGTACGATCGCGGCCTCGCCTGCCAGGCGCGGTCCTGATAACCTGGGAGTTCCATGAACTCCACGATGCTTTGCCTGTCCGCGGCCTGCCTGCTTCCCCTGCTGGTGAACGCGCAGGCGCCGCCCGCCTCCGCAGATAATCCCTTCTTCCGCGAGTGGACGACTCCGTTCGGCGTCCCGCCCTTCCATGAAATCCGCGACGAGCACTTCCTGCCGGCATTCCGGAGAGCTATCGCTGAACGTCAGAAAGAGGCGGAGCAGATCGCCGGCAATCCCGCCGCGCCCACCTTCACCAATACGGTGGAAGCGCTGGACCGGGTGGGCCGCCTGCTCCAGAAGGTTCAGCCGGTGTTCAGCAACCTCTCCAGCGCTGATACCAACGAACGCCTGCAGGAGATTGACCGCGAGGTGGCGCCTCTGCTGGCCGCCGCCCGGGACGACATCTACCTCAACCCGCGGCTCTTCGCGCGCGTCAAGGCGGTCTGGGAACAGCGGGCCGGCCTCGGCCTCAATCCCGTCCAGCTGCGGCTTGTTGAGGAGACCTATAAGGACTTTGTCCGCGGCGGCGCTGATCTCAACGCCGCCGGCCAGGAGCGCCTGCGCGCCATCAACAAGGAGATGTCCACGCTGACGGTGCGCTTCGGAAACAACCTGCTGAAGCAGACCAATTCCTACCGGCTGGTGGTCGCCGACAAGGCGGATTTGGCCGGCCTGCCGGAGAGCGTCGTGGCGGCGGCCGCTGACGCCGCCGGGGCGGCGGGACTGTCCGGCAGGTGGGTGTTCACGCTGCACTCGCCCAGCATCTGGCCGTTCCTGTCCCACTCCGAGAACCGTGAGCTGCGCCGGCAGATCCTGACTGCTTACCTCAAACGCTGCGACCACGGCGACGAGTACGACAACAAGGCCGTTTTGACCCGGATCGCCGCGCTGCGCGCCGAGCGGGCTCGGCTCCTCGGTTACACCAATCACGCCGGCTTCGTGCTGGCCGAGAACATGGCCAAGACCCCTGACCGCGTCTACGGCTTTCTGAACCAGCTCTGGCCCCCCGCTTCCGCCGTGGCCCGCAAGGAGGCCGAGGCATTGCAGGCCATGATCGTCAGGGAAGGCAAGGATTTCAAACTGGAGGCCTGGGACTGGCGCTTCTACGCCGAGAAGGTGAAGAAGGAGCGCTACGATTTCGACGACACCGAGGTCCGCCCCTACTTCCCCCTCGACCGCGTGCGGCAGGGCGCCTTCGACGTGGCCTCCAGGCTTTACGGGCTGAAGTTCATAGAGCGCACCGATATCCCCAAGTACCACGCCGAGGTGCAGACCTTTGAGGTCCTGGACTCCGACGGCTCGCACCTGGGGGTGTTCTTCATGGACTTCCATCCCAGGCCCGGCAAGCGCGGTGGCGCGTGGGCCAGCCGGTTCCGCGGCCAGCGCATCGAGAATGGCCGGGACATCCGCCCCATCGTGACCAATGTCTGCAATTTCACGCGGCCGTCGGCGGGCCGGCCTGCCCTGCTGTCGCCCGAAGAGGTGGAAACGCTGTTCCACGAGTTCGGCCATGCGCTGCACTCGCTGCTTGCCAGGGTGCCTTATCTGAGCCTGTCGGGCACTCCCCGGGACTTCGTCGAGCTTCCCTCGCAGATCATGGAGAACTGGGCCATGGAGCCGGAGGTGCTCAGGATGTACGCGCGGCACTACGAGACCGGCGCGACGATCCCCGACGCTCTGATCCAGAAGATGAAGAATGCGTCAAGGTTCAACCAGGGCTTCGCCACCATGGAGTACCTGGCGGCTTCCTTCCTGGACATGGACTGGCACACTCTCACCCAGGCGCCCAGCCAGGACGCCACCGCCTTCGAGAAGGCCTCGCTCGACAAGATCCGCCTGATGCCCGAGGTGGGCGTGCGCTACCGCAGCCCCTACTTCCAGCACATCTTCTCGGGCGGTTACTCGGCGGGCTACTACAGTTACATCTGGAGCGAGGTGCTGGACTCGGACGCTTTTGAGGCGTTCAAGGAGAAGGGCCTGTTCGACCAGGCCACCGCGCTGTCCTTCCGCCGGAACATACTGGAGCGGGGCGGAATTATGGACGCCATGGAGATGTACAAGCAGTTCCGCGGCCGCGAGCCCTCGATCGAACCGCTGCTTGAAAAGCGCGGCTTGAAGTAGGCTCGGCGGGCGGACCTATGCCCTCTCCCCAAGAAGCGCTTGCAGCCTCGCGTAGCCGGAGCGGCTGACCGGCAGCCGCGTTCCATCGGTGAGGATTGCGAGGCGGCTCTCTCTGCCGTAGGGCTCGATCTTCGCGACTCTCTCCAGGTTCACAATCGAGGAGCGGTGGATGCGGATGAAGCGCGAGGGGTCGAGACACGCCTCCAGGCTGGCCAGGGTCTGCTGCTTCAGGTACTTCCGGCCGCCGCTTGCGAGGCTGACATAGTCGTCCTGCGCCTCGGCGTAGTCGAGTTTCTCCACCGGGATGATGTGCACCCGCGTGCCATCCCTGACCACCACACGCTCCAGCAACTTGTCCGGGCGGGCCGCCGCGTGCAACTCCGCGGCTGGCGTCGCCGCGCGGCCCACGCGCCCGCGGGCCCTTTCCAGCGCCGCGCCGAAGCGCTCCGCGCTGAACGGTTTCAGCAGGTAGTCCACCGCGTGCACCTCGAAGGCGCGCATGGCGTAGGTGTCGTACGCGGTCACGAAAACGGTAGCGACGCCGGGATCGATCAGTTCGAGCGCCTCGAAGCCGTCCAGCTTGGGCATCTGCACGTCGAGGAACAGCAGGTCCGGCTTGAGTTCGGTGGCCGCCTTCACTGCCTCGAAGCCGTTGGAGCACTCAGCCACGATCTCGATGTCGCTGTGCGGCCGCAATAACTCCCTCACCAGCTTGCGCGCAGGTTCCTCGTCGTCCACGATCACAGCGCGGATCTTCCCGGCCGTCATGCCTCCTCCGCCGGCAGAACCAATTCCACCCGGTAGCGATCGCCCGCTACGCTCACAAACACGTTGGCGCGGGTTCCGTAACAGGCCTCCAGCCGCAGCCGGACATTGGCCAGGCCGACGCCGTTGCGTCTCGACGTCCGGGCCTCGGGGTCGAACGAGTTCTCTATCGTGATCGAAAGGCGGTCGCCGTCCCGCTTCGCCGCCAGGCCTATGAGCCCCCCATCGAGCAGATTCGCGATCCCGTGATTCACCGCGTTTTCGACCAGCGGCTGGAGGAGAAGCGAAGGCACAACGCAGCGCGTGGACTCCTCGCCGATCCGTTCCTCCACGCGCAACCGGGCGCCGAAGCGTACTTTCTCCACCTCCAGAAAACACCGCGCCAGGGCCAGTTCCTCGCTGAGAGGGATTGTGCTGCGATCGCCCAGGCCAAGGGTCCTGCGGAAGAAATCGCCCAGCAGCACGCACATCTGTCGTGCGCCGGCCGGGTCGGCGGTGGTCAGGGCGCTGATGGAGTTGAGGCTGTTGAACAGGAAGTGCGGGTTCAGCTGGGCCTTCAGCGCTCTCAGTTCCGCCTGCCCTGCGAGAGCCCTGGCTTCCTTTGCCCGCTCCTGCGCCTCTCGCGAGGCCTCCGATGCGAGCAGGACATAGTGCAGCGCCACTGAGAGAAGGTACAGCAGCACACCCGAGGCGAACAGAATCGGCGCCACGCGTCCCTCGAACCCGCCGATCATGTCGGCCGCCGCCGCCCAAGCCCCCCCCAGGCAGACGGCAGCCAGGCCGTGCGTCAGAAGGAGGCGGGCCGCGCCCGTCCTCTCCAGCCGTAACATGCGGCAGGAGTACCACGTCGAAAGACACACAAAGGCATAGACCACGCTGGCCGGCGCAACCACGGCCGCGGCCGGCCAGACGCCCAGCCGCGCCGACGAGGCGACCGCCAGAGAGAGTATGGCCGCAACCGGGACCCAGGCCGCCAGGTAGACCGCCAGGCGGCTGGGATTTGAGATGTACCAGTGCATGCCAGGGTCTTAGTTCTTCAGTTCAAGCCCGCCAAAGACAACCAGGCCCGTGATGATGAGGCGCTTGGCGCCGGCCACCTGTTCCGGCCGCGGATGCCCCGTGTTATCGCTGATTCCGCCGAGCAAGGCGGTGGCGCGCACTGTCACATCCCAGTCTTCCGGGACCCGCAATTCCACGCCCCCGAAGATGCAATTCACTTCAATGTACGCCTCCGATGTCTTCATCCCCGCGCGGCTGAGGTCCATGTTCCAACCCCCGAACATCACCCGCACGCGGCCCCCGCGGAAGTCCGCGCTGGTGATCCGCCGTTCGCCCCCGCCCAACACAGCCAACTCGTCCAGGTCGGTGGATGAAATCTCCCGCTGGCCGCCGAACCCCAGGCCGGCGCCTCCGCGGCCCTGCACGCTCGTCCACAGCAGAAACACGCCCGCGGCGATCAGCAGGACCGGCCAGAGTTCCCGAAAACCCAGGTCCACCACACCCAACGGCCTGAGCGAGAGCACGCCTCCGGCCACAATCAGCACCACACCCCAGGCCCGCGACTCACGCGAATTCACCAGACTGAAAGCGCCCGCGGCCACCAGCGCCAGCGGCCAGTACCGGAGAATCTCGCGGCCCGGGACGATCCCCATGCGATCCAGCAAGAGAATCACCCCGACGGCGATAATCACCAATCCTGCCAAAGCGCCGGAGGCTGCTGAAGATCGATGGCAATAACGGCGTTCTTCATGTTCCGCCATGTCCAGCCTCCCGAGTGTCCCGAGTCAGGCGTCCGCTGAACAGATCTGTGCTTTCGAAGTGTTGCACAGAACCGCGACCGTGAAGGAGCGGGCTTGCAGGCCTGCGTACTTCCGACTCGGGACCCTGGTCCCTCGCCTGCCCGTCAGACTGCTCCAGCAGCAAGGCGATTCCCGCCCCAATTATCACCACTGGCCAGAGCTGCGCCAACGAGTGCAGAATGCCCAAGCGGTCCAGCAACATCGCTCCGCCGGCCGCCACCAGCAGCAGGCCGATTATCGCCTGCGGCAGAGGCGGCGCGACCTGATGCCTTGCCATGGCCCTGGCCTCCTTCACAACCACGAAGGTAGCAGGGCCCTGCCCCGCGCTCCACAGTTATTCGGCGAACGCCCGCCGCCCGCCGGTTAATCCCCGGAGTGGAGCGGCCTTCGGGCCGCCGGCGGGAGAGGGAAACCTCACGGCTCAGCCTTCGCCGACTTGATATAGTCCAGGCGCGGGAAGTACCTCTCCAGGTACTCGTTTCCCTCGTCCCGCAGCCGGCTCTGTTCGGGCCCCACGCCGGATGGCGGCGCGTCGCCGTACCCTTTGAACAACTGGTCGACGACTTCCATCCCCGAGACCACCTCGCCGAAGGGAGCGAAACCCATCTGGTCCAGCCGGAAGTTGTCCTGCAAGTTGATAAACACCTGGGTGGTCCGCGTGGCCGCGCCGGCCATGGCGAACGACAGCGTGCCCCGGCGGTTGTTCTGGGTGACCGGATCATCGGGGATGTACATCCGGCTCCAGTAGTCATCCGTGGCGGGGTCGCCCTTCAGACCGAACTGCACGACGAATCGCGGCACCACGCGATAGAAGCGCGCGCCATCGTAGATCTCCTTGAGGACCAGCTCGTAGAACCGGTCGGCGCCCCGGGGGGCCCAGGAGCGCGTGACCCGGACCACGAACACGCCTTTGCTGGTGTCGAAGTTCACACGGTAGACCTCAGGGGCGTGCTCGGGGAATACCTTCTGTGTCCGGGCGGGCTCCTGACGTCCGCACCCGCCAAGCAGGAGCGCCGCCAGTGCTGCGAGAATCCTAGGCTTCATCAATCGGATGATGCGGGGGCCCGATGTGAAATGTCAAGATGAAGACTCCATGGACCTGGATCAGATCCACACGTTCCTGGAGATCGTCAGGCTGAAAAGCTTCTCCAAGGCCGCCGAAACCTGCTTCCGCACGCAGCCCGCCATCAGCGCCCAGGTGCGGCAACTGGAGCAGGAGCTGAACACCGCCCTGTTCGACCGTCTGGGCACGCGCATTGCGCTCACCCCGGCCGGGCGCATCTTCGCCGAGTACGCCGAGCAGATCATGGACCTCAGGCGCCGGGCCGGGGAAGCCATCGGCGAACTGGAGCGCGTGCCCCGCGGCGCCCTCGTGATCGCGGCCAACGAGGCCACCTGCATGTACGTGCTGCCGGATGTATTCGCCGAGTACACCCGGCGCTTCCCCAACGTGCAACTGCTCGTGGACCGGCAATACGGCGGTAAGGTGGTCCAGGCCGTCATGGACAATCTGGCCGATTTCGGGTTCACGCAATTGCCCGTCCGGGAGCGCAAGCTCCAGGCCGTCAAGGTGCATGCCGACGAGATCAAGCTCATTGCTCCGGCGGACCATCCCCTGGCCGGGAAGGACGCGGTCACCGCGCAGGAAGTGGTCGGGTTCCCTCTGCTGCTGCCCAAGTCGGGCGCCACCCGGATAAGGCTGAACTCCTGGCTGGAGCTGGTGGAGGACATGATCCACGTCAGCATGGAGCTGGATTCAACCGAGATGATCAAGCGTTTCGTGATGGCCGGCCTCGGCGTCTCCTTTGTGGCCGAGACAAGCTGCCGGGAAGAGGCCGGATCGGGCCGGCTGGCCGCGCTGCCGCTCGCCCCCGAGCCGATGATGCGCCAGGTCGGCCTGGTTTACCGGAAGGACAAGGCCCTGTCCAGGGCGGCTATCGGTTTCATCGACGCCGTGGTGGAGCACACCTCCCCGCGTCAGACGGCGGACACCTCCAGGCGGCGGCCGGCAGGTTATCCTACAGATTAGATGCGAAAGAAACTTCTAGTGCTGGGCAGCGCCGGCCAGTTGGGCCAGGAACTGGTCGGCGAGTTCACCTCTCGAGGATACTACGTGACCGGCATGGACCGGGACACGGTCGACATAGCGGATCGTTTTCAGGTTGAAGAGGTGATCGGGGCTCTGGACCCGTCGATAGTAGTGAACGCCGCGGCCTACAACCAGGTGGACGTGGCCGAGAGCGAGCCGCACGCCGCCTTCAGCGTGAATGCCCTGGCGGTGCGCAACATCGCGCTGGCCTGCCGCCAGGTGGACGCAGTCCTGGTGCACTACTCCACCGACTACGTCTTTGACGGCACTGCCGGGCGGCCCTACAGCGAGCAGGATACGCCCCGGCCGATCGGCGCCTACGGGGTGTCGAAGCTGGCGGGGGAGCACTTCGCGCGCGCCTACCGCGACAATCCGCTCATCATCCGCACGTCGGGAGTCTTCGGGGCGGGCGGGCTGGCGACCCCGCGCGGCAATTTCGTCGAGCTGATGCTCAGGCTGGCCTCAAACCGGCGGCCGATCCGCGTTGTCGAGGACCACCGTGCCTCGCCCACTTACGCGCCGTGGCTGGCGGCGCGCACGGCGGACATGGTGGATCGCGGACTGGGCGGACTGTTCCACATCGGCGGCGGCGCGCCCATTTCGTGGTTCGAGTTCGCCCGGCTGATCTTCAAGGCCGCGGGGCTCAGCCCTGAATTGCACCCCACCAATGAGCGGGAGTACCGCACCGATGCGCGCCGTCCGAAGTTCTCGGCCTTGTCCAACGCCAAAATGGAAGCCGCCGGCCTGGCGCCCCTGCCTCCCCTGGAGGAAGCCCTGAAGGACTACTTCAGGCGGCGAGAGCAGCGGTTCGCTATTCCCCGTCCCTGACCGCGTAGTATCCCTTGCGGGCCTGGACCTTGAGGCCCCGCTGCCTGGTGCGGACTTCGATGCGGCGGTATCCGCCGTCAACCGCTGGGTTGGTCGACACATAGCCGAGCGCGTACTGGCTGCGCATCTCCTCCTGGATCTGGCGGAAGATGTCATCCAGGCTGTTCCTCCGGCCGACCTCGAACATGCGCCCGCCCGTCTCCTCGGACATCCTTCTGAGGTCGCCGCTGCTCGGGAAGTAGCCCAAGCCCGAGGCGCCGTAGGCGCGCGGGTCTATGTAGTAGATGCTGTAGATTATGACGTCCGCTTTCTGCGCCGCTTCGATGGCGGTTGCCAGTTTGACGCGGCTGCCCATGTCCACCCCGTCAGTGATGAGCACCACGGCTTTCCGCCCCACCTCCGAACGCAGCCTGTCGGTGGCCGCGAGATAGACGGCGTCGAACAGCACCGTCCCCCGGGGCTTGTAGATGGTCGGCACCGGGCTGGAGGTCGGTGAGACAGGCGGCGCGCTCAGCCTCAGGCGGTCCAGGCCTTTGCGCAGGAGAACCAGCGAGCTGGTGAAGTCCTGTATCAGCTCGGCCTCGGCGCCGAAGCTCATCAGAAAGGCCAGGTCCTTCTCCCGCAGCACGCTGGTTAGGAATCTGTCGGCGGCGCGGCGCTCGGCTTCGATAAGGCTCTTCTGGCTGGCGCTCACGTCCACCAGCAGGCCCAGCGTAAGCGGCAGATCGGTCTCGCGCTCGAAGTAGCGGATCTGCTGCGGCTTGCCGTCTTCACTGATCTGGAAGTCGTCCTTGCCCAGGTTGGGGACCAGCGCGCCGCGGCCGTCGCGGACCGAGCACATGATGTTGACGATGTTCACGTCCACCTTGATGGTGGGCGGCTGGGGCTGCTGCGCCGGCGCCAACACCGCGGCCACAATGGTCAGAAGCGGCCCCATACGAATACAATTGCATAGAGTTGGACGCCGCCTCAGGGCCGGCCGTTTCGCATGCGCAAAGCTATCGATTCACTGAAGAAAGCCGACCCCGTGCTGGCGGGGCTGATCGGGAGCGTGGGACCGTACCGCATCCGCTACCTGCCGCCCGACTACGAGACGCTGGTGAAGGCCATCGTCTATCAGCAACTGAGCGGCAAGGCGGCCGCCACCATATTCGGACGCCTCAAGGCCGCCGCGGGAGACGGGCGGCTGAGCGCGGAGGCCGTGCTCAAGGTGACGCCCGCGCGCCTGCGCGCGCTGGGGCTCTCCCGGCAGAAGATCGGCTACATACGCGACATAGCCGGCCGCGCCCGTTCCGGCGAGGCGGATTTCGCGGCGCTGGCCGGGCTGAAGGATGACGAGGTGGTGTGCGCGCTCACAGCCATGAAGGGGGTGGGTATGTGGACGGCGCAGATGTTCCTGATCTTCGCTCTGCGCCGCCGGGATGTGCTGCCCTCTGGCGACCTCGGCATTCGCGCCGCGGTCCGCAAGGCCTACGGTCTTGAGGCTCTTCCCACACCGGCCGAAGTTGACGCGGCCGGTGAGAAATGGCGGCCCTACCGCACCGTGGCGAGCTGGTACCTCTGGCGCAGCCTCGAACCCAACGCCAACCTCTGAGCGCTGCGCGTCCACCGTTTCACGGGATCCAGGCCAGACTCCCCCGGCGCCCGGAGAAACGGGTTCGTGACCCTGACCGGGCCGGAGAGCTGCCCGGTTAGGAAATCCCCTAGTCAGCGCTCAATTCACAGCCGTCGTCTTCTGCTCCGGGAGGGTTATCTTGCCTGCGCGCGGTACAGGTCGTGCAGGCGGACCAGCCCCAGGCAGCGGCCCGAAGCGGCGTCCACCACCGGCAGCACCGAAATCTGGCTCGGGCGGTTCTCCATGCGCTCCAGCGCATCGGCCAGCCGCGCGTCCGGCCCGATCGTGACAGGATTCACTGTCATCACCTCCCGTGCTCGCAGCAGATGAATGTCGCCGCGGGCCCGCATCGCCCGGCGCAGGTCCCCGTCGGTTACGAGGCCCGCCAGGGCGCCGTCCTCTCCCACTACGCAGGCAGCTCCCAGCGGCCGCAGCGTCATGGCTGCGATCACGTCCTTGACCGGATCTTCCGGCCCCGCCCAGGCCACCTCCTCGCCCGTATGCATGGCGTCGCGCACCCTCAGCCGGAGCGCGCTTCCCAGCCGCCCGCCGGGGTGAAGTCTTCCGAACTCCTCGGCGCTGACGCTGCGCGCGTGTATCAGGGCCACAGTCAGCGCGTCACCCAGAGATAACGCCACGACGGAGCTGGAGGTGGGGGCAAGGTTGTTCGGGTCGACCTCGCGGCGCACCGACGCGTCCAGCACCACGTCCGCCATGGTGGCCAGCGGCGAGGCGGGATTGCCCAGGATTCCGATGATCGGCGAGCGGAACTCCCGCAGCGTCGGCACCAGCTTCAGCAACTCGTCCGTGGCGCCGCTCTTGGAGATGATCACGGTGGGGTCGCCCGGCGAATACACCCCCAGGTCGCCGTGTACCGCCTCGGCCGGATGCAGGAACACGGCCGGCGTTCCGGTGCTGCACAAGGTGGCGGCCAGTTTTCTGGCCACGTGGCCGCTCTTACCAATGCCGGTGGTGACCACCTTGCCGTTCTGGTCCAGGATGATGCCCACCGCCCGCGACAGGTTCTGGTTCAGGCGGCCGGCGGCGGTTTCGATGGCCTCGGCCTCCGCCTGCATGGCCTCCCTCGCCGCCGCCACCCACAGTTCTTCCCGATCCGCCGTTCCCATAAGGGACATTGTCGCGCACTAGTAGCGGACCGAGACCAGCGACAACCCGCGCGCCGGCAGCGTGGGACCCGCCTTCTCCGCGCAACCCGGTTCCAGGAGCCGCCGGAGCCGGGTTTCGTCCACGTTCCCTTTTCCCGCCTCGAGCAGCGTTCCGGCCAGGTTGCGGACCATGTGCTTGAGAAAGCCGCTGCCTGTTACCGTGTAGACCAGCCGCCCGCCCTCCTCCGCCGCCCTTGAGAAAAACACCGTGCGCACCTTGGATCCCCCCAGCAGATCCCGGTCGTCGGAGGCCGCGAACGCGGAGAAGTCGTGC
>JBBITL010000019.1:0-8444 GCA_037440765.1 Solibacteraceae bacterium | reverse complement strand
AAACACAGGCGCCAGAGCCATGAAACGTTCCGTGTTCAGGGGATAGGGATAATGGTGTACGTAGAGCCGTTCAAACGGCGGGCAGGTCTCTCCGCGGAGGATCGTGTAACGGTAGACCTTCTCCAGCGCCTGGAAACGCGGGTGAAAATCCGGCCCGGCCTCGTCGGCGGCCAGCACCCGGATCGCGCCCGGAAGCAGCCGGTTCAGGGCCTTTTTCAGGTTGGCCAATGGGATGGGGTTGGTGAAGTCGAACGCGGCAACCTGCCCCAGCGCGTGAACCCCGGCGTCGGTGCGCCCAGCCCCGGAGACCTTCACCGGCGCCCCTTCAATCTCCGTGACCGCCCCCTCCAGGATTCCCTGGATGGTCTCAAGCCCGGGCTGTATCTGCCAGCCGTGGTAGCCGGTGCCGTCGTAGGCCAGTGTCAGTTTGATGCGGCGCATAGCGGAGAGCCGCTCACGCCTGCCGGGAACCGGGCTTGGTGACCGGCAGCCCCTGGCGGCACAGAGGGCAGTCCTCCGGCGGGTGTGTCACGGCCTGGAGCGTTGCCAGCGCCACGCGCGGCACGCCCACGCCGGCCTTTCCTCCGCTGCGGTCGATGATGGAGCCCGCGGCCAGCACCCGCGCTCCTGCGGCCGCCAGCAGCTCCACCACCTCGCGGGTGCTGCCTCCGGTGGTCACGACGTCCTCGACGACAACCGCGGCCGCGCCCGCCTCGGCCGAGAAACCCCGCCTCAGCGTCATCCTGCCCTGCGGGTCCCGTTCGGCGAACACGAACCTCGCGCCCAGGCTCCTGGCCACCTCGTGCCCGATGATCAGGCCGCCCACTGCCGGCGAGGCCACCAGCTCCACCGGCTGGCCGTTCAAGATGCCGCTCAGTTCCGACGCCAGTTGCACGCCCAGCCGCTCGGCCAGTGGCGGGTGCTGAAGGACCAGGGCGCACTGCAAGTACTCCGGGCTGTGCAGGCCGCTGGTGAGCCGGAAGTGACCCTTGAGGTAGGCGCCGTTCTGCTCGAAGAGGCTCAGGACGACGCTGTCTTGCTGGCTCATAAGTGCTTACTATAGCACTGCGGCTGCGGGCCGCCCGACGTGCTACCATCGACGGTTGTGCCGGCCAGCCGAGCGCTAATCACGGGTATTACGGGGCAGGACGGCTCCTATCTGGCGGAGTTCCTCCTGTCTCGGGGTTATGAGGTGCACGGCGTCGTCCGGAGGGTGGCCCTGGAGGACCCCGAGCACCGGCTCTCCCGGCTGCTCGGGATCATGGACCGCCTTCATCTGCACGCCGCCAGCCTGGAAAGTTACGCCAGCGTGCACTCGGTGGTGGAGAAGGTGCGGCCCGAGGAGTGCTACCACCTGGCAGCCCAGAGCTTCGTCAGCTACGCTTTCGACGACGAGTTCTCCACCCTGAACGTCAACATAAACGGCACGCATTACCTGCTGGCCGCTCTGCGGCGGCTTGCCAGCGGCTGCCGCTTCTATTTCGCGGGCTCCAGCGAGATGTTCGGCCGCGCTGAGCAGGTTCCGCAGAACGAGCAGACACCCTTCCATCCCCGGTCTTCCTACGGCATCAGCAAGGTGGCTGGTTTCGACCTCACCCGCAACTACCGCGAGGCCTACGGGATGCACTGCTCGAGCGGCATTCTGTTCAACCACGAGTCACCGCGCCGCGGATTCGAGTTCGTCACCCGGAAGATCTCGGCCGGCGCGGCCCGCATCCGGGCGGGCAGGGCCAGGGAGCTGCGTTTGGGCAACCTGGAAGCCTGCCGCGATTGGGGGCACGCCAGGCTCTACGTCGCTGCCATGTGGCGCATGCTCCAGCAGCACGAACCGGATGACTACGTCATCGCCACCGGCGAGACTCATTCTGTGCGGGAGTTCGCCGAGCGCGCTTTTGCCGTCGCCGGGCTCGACTACCGGGACTACGTCGTCACCGACCCCGCGCTCTACCGGCCCGCCGAGGTGAGCCTCCTGCTGGGGGACTGTTCCAAAGCCCGTGAGAAGCTGGGCTGGTCTTACGACCTCCGTTTTGAAGACCTGGTGCGCGAGATGGTCGAAGCGGACTGCCGCCTGGCGGGGGTCCCGCTCCAGGACGAGCCTACTCGAACATCAGCGTGAGCGGGACGCTGATGCCCAGGTCCACCCGGCACCCGACCCGGCGCCAGCGGTAGCCGGGATTGGCTTGCCGGACCGCCGCCAGGATGCTGCGCTGGTCATCCGGCCGGTGATAGGCGGCAATGGCCAGGACGGGCCGCTGCTTGCGCAGCACTGCGGCCGCGCCCGCCAGAGCTCCCGGCTCCGCCCCCTCGATGTCCATCTTGATGAAGCCCACCGAGGCCAGGCCCAGGTCCGACGCCAGGCGGTCGATGGTGGTGACCGGGACACTCACCACTTTGCCGGCGGCCAATCCCGCCAGCGAGGCCGCGGCTGTGCTCCCTCCCGTGGCCAGGTCCAACTGCCCCTCGCGGTCCCAGACGCCCTTGGCCTCAACGGCCACGCGCCCCTCGGCGATCTCCCGCGCGAAGGTCCGGCGCAGGCAGTGCACCTGCGCGGGCCCTGGCTCGATGGCGATCACCCGCGCCGCGCCGGCGTCGAGCGCCTCCCGTGTGAAGACCCCCAGGTGCGCCCCGCAGTCCAACACCACCTTCCCGCGGATGAGGTCCGGGCGGCCCTCGGTGTAGGGCTCCAGTTCCAGTTCCGCCAGCACGTAGAAGAGTGAGTAGTCGTCTTCCGGCGCCCAATAGTCGCCGGCCGAGGTGCGCCAGAGCACGTAACCGGCCGGGTCCTTGTCGACGATCCTGCTCGTCCGGATTAGAGCTTCCTCGTGCAAAAGTGTCTCGGACAGGCGCCAGCCGGCGGACATGGCGCCCGTGAGGCTGCACCCGTCGCGCTGTTGCAGCGCGGCTCCTGCCAGCCCGACAATCTCGTTGCCGGCGGCCAGCGCGAGCGCCAGCATCAGGAGCGCCAAGGTAGCCAGGATGAGGCGGGCGCCTGTGCTTCCTCTCACGCCCGGCGTACCTTGATCCCGGCTTCCTGGAAGAGTTGATCCACGACCCGGAAGTGTTCGTTGTACTGTTCGCTCGAATACACCTTCATGCGCGCATCTGAGACCACCACTTCCCTTATGCCCGCCTGCACGATGGCGCGCGCGCAGTCCATGCAGGGCATCAGCGCGATGTAGACCGTGCAGCCTTCAAGCGGCGTTCCGCAGCGGGCCGCGTTGTAGATGGCGTTGCGCTCGGCGTGCTCCATCCAGAGGTACTTGGTTGGCCGCTCAAGCCTCTCCGGCACGTCGTCGCGTATGCCGCGGGGCAGGGAATTGTAGCCAGTCGAGCGGATCTCGTGCGCGGGCCCGGCGATGACGCAGCCCACGCGCGTGTTGGGGTCCTTGCTGCGCTCGGCCACCGCGTCGCAGATTGAAAGGTAGTACTCGTCCCAGCCTGGTATCATTGCCATGAAGCGCACCAACCATCTTACCCGCCGGCGACGCGCAGCAGGACCTGGGTCTGGTAGTGGTAGGAGTCCAGGCCGCCGCCGTTGTAGCGGCGCGCGGCGTAGGGCCAGTCGCAGCCGATCTCGTTACGCGCCGGCACGCCCAGGTACTCTGTCCTGACGTGGCTCTTCGACGGCTCGTAGCACCGGCTGGCGCCATCGTAGAGCTTCGTGACGCCGGACCGGATATCCACGCGGCTCACGCCGGCCAGGCCCTGGCGGCAGGCGGTCATATACCGCGGGTCGGCGGGCTCATACTTGCAGCGCCGCAGGGGACCGCGGCCGAACTCGGCCTGCCGGTCGTCGGCGCGCGTGCCGGGTGTGTTGCCGTTGACGAACCGCTCGAACTTGTCCAGAAGCTTCCGGGCCGCCTTCTGCACGTTTGCCAGCGGGTCTAGCACGAAGTCCGCTATTTCAGACTGGCTGGGAGGGTGGTGGAACAGCGTGTACTGTCCGACGCCGAACCCGCGTGAGGTGACGGCTGGCTTGCCGGAGGCGTTCCGGTCCAGGCCGACCACAACGAACCCGTCTTCGTTGAAGTGCCGCAGGCCGCTCTCCTGCTTCAGAATGGAGATCAGAAACGGCGCGGGGACAAGACCTGGTTTCATCTCCGCCAGCCCGCGTCTTATCTTCTGGTTCTCGGCCGCCGGGTCGGCGCTCTCGGGCACTTTGCCGAAACGCTCGTCCTCGATCATCTCCTCCAGGATCGCGGCCAGCTTCTCTTCGAGGATGCCGTCGGGCGACGTGACCCGGCCCCGGTTATAGTCGCGCATCGCCACCGGCGCCTGCCCGTCGGGGCCTTTGCCGGAGTTGTGGAGCAGGTCGTACTGGAGGGCCCGGATGGCGTCCTCGGTTCCTTTCCCGAATACTCCATCTATGCCCGCGGCCAGGTAGCCGAGCATGCGCAGATCCCGCTGGAGGTCCCTGACCGCCTCGCGGGGCTCCGCCGCCCCGGCTGCCAGGCGCAGCCCCGGTGTCGAATATGAGCGCGGCATCTAAGGCCTGTCCTTGGGGACCTCGCCCGGACGGCGGAGCGTCGGCGCCTTCCGCTTCTGCTCGGCTTCCTTCTTCTCCGCTGCGCGCCGCGTCTCGACCTCCTCGGGCCGCATGGCCGCTTCACGCTCTTGCCGTTCCCTGGTTTCCCTGCTGATGACGCCCGCCGCGCGGGTCTTCAGATCCTCCCGGGCCAGCTCCAGGCTGTCCTCGGTCGCCATGATGGCGTGCTCCAGCAGGAACTTGTAAACCGGCAGGTCCTTGGGCTCGCTCGCCGCTATTCTTCTCAGCGACGCCAGCATCTGGTTTCCGGCCTCGACGACGGCCTTGACGCCTTCCTCCACCGGCAACCCCCGCCGCAGTGCGTCGTCGCTCACCGTGTCCATGGCGTCAATGATGCTGGTGTATTCCTCAAGCACCTCGCGGATCTGCGCGCTACGCCCGGCCCTGTCCTTGGCCAGGAGCTGCCCGAGCAGTGTCATGCGTTCCCTGGCGAAGACTATGTAGAGCTTGAGCCGGGCGTTGGGCTCCTGGATCTCGCGGAGCTGGTCGATCTCGGCCGCGGTGAGAAAATCGCGACCGGCCGCCCCGCAGGCGGCGCCGGCGAGCAGGCACAGGCACATGAGGATCTGCCTCATACTTCCCCCTATCTGGCGGCAGGCGTCAAGATGCTGCGGAGCAACTCGTCGTGGACCGTGTGTATGTGCTGGGCCAGTGGAGCCAGCTCCTCGCGCTGATCAAAAGGCAGCGTCCGGACGAAATCATCCATGGTCTTCATCAGCCGCCTGAGCCTGACTTCCAGATCCTTGAACTGCCTTGAGTTGCGCGGATTTCTGCCCGTCGCTTTCTGGGAGGCGTAGGCCAGGTCCACCGATTCTACGGCTTCGGCCAGGGCCGACTTGACCTTGCCCCAATCGCCGGCTTTGTCAGCTTGAGACGCCAGGCGCAACTGGAGAACCCCGTTCTCCATGGCCAGGCGCGTACGGCGGTCGAGGTTTGGTTCCGCCTTCGCCTTGGTGAGGTCCGCAAGGAGCGCGGCCGGCGCTGCGATGGCCAGCAGGAACGCTGCTGCGATGTCGCGCACTCGCGTCACCTTCGCTCCAGATCCTTCTTCAGGATGCGGGCCCGCTGTCTGGCGAGAAACTCCTCGTCCGGGCTCTGTCCCTGGCTCGCTGCCAGGAACTTCTCGTAGAACTCAAGCGCCGCCTTCTGATCCCTGGCTTTGTCGAGCATGATGGCCCGCAGATACAGGTGACCGGGAATCTCCGCGCCCAGCGCCTTCAGCCGGTCCAGGGCTGCCAGCGCCCTGGGATGGTCCTCCAGCAGAATCAGCACCGCGGCCAGTTCGTTCCAGGCTTCCACAAGATCGGGCTTGGCCTGGAGCGCCCTTTCAAATTCGCCGGAGGCGGCCCGGTACCTCTTCAGGTCGCGCAGGACGCGCCCGTAGGTGAGCCGGAGCACCGCGCTGTCAGGTTCAACGGCCAGCAGCCGTTCCAGCAGCGGAGCGGCCTCGGCAGGCTTGCCCGCGCGGATCAGCAAGACGGCCCTGCGCTCGCTGGCGGCCGGGTTCTCGGGGAACTGGGCGTAGATATCCTCGGCCTTCCCGGTTTGCCCCTTGTCCTCGTAAAGAGAGGCCAGCTCCAGCAGCGATTCCTTGTATGCGGGGTCCAGCTCAACCGCCTTTTGGAAGTCGGTGGCGGCCTCCTCCAGCCGGCCCTGCCGGGCGCGCGCCCGTGCCAGGCCGGCCTGGACCGGCGCGGAGCCTGAACTTATCTTCGCGGCGGCCAGAAACTGCTGCTCGGCCTTGGCCAGCTCGCCCGCCGCCAGCAGGGCCTCGGCCAGGTAGAAGCTGGGGCGGAATTCCAGCGGTTTCTGGTCCACGGCGGCGGAGAGCGGCGCCATCGCTTCGCGCGCCTGCTTCTGCTCCAGCAGGAGCATGCCAAGGTTCACCTGGGCTTCGTACAGGCCGGGCTTCAGCGCGAGCGCTTTCCTGTACCCGGCTATGGCCTCGGGCGCCTTGCCCAGCATGCTGTTGGCAAGCGCCAGGTGGAAGTGCGCGGCGTAGTCCTCCGGGTCCGCCTCGACCGCCTTTGTGAAGCTCGCGACGGCGGCGGAATAGTCCCTTGCCTCCAGTGCTCTTATGCCCTCGGCGGAAAGGTCAGCGGCCTGCGCCAGAATCCCCAGAAGCATGGCGAATGCAAGCGTCATCTTCCTGTCTCCAGTCTAACCCCTGAGGGCGCCGCTGCCGCGGCCCGGGGACCGGTATTGCCGGAACCAGTGCCCCCGGCTTATCGTATGAGATTGCAGGGAGAGACGTAGTGCCCTACTGTAGCCAATGCGGCGCCCAGGTCCGCGACACGGACGCGTTCTGCGGCATGTGTGCGGCCAGGCAGCCCGTCCCGGCGCCGCCCGCCGGCGACGGCATCAGCCCGCGGACTGCTTCGATACTCTGCTACATCCCCGTGGTGGGCTGGATTCCCGCAGTAATAGCCCTCGCTTCAGGGCGCTTCCGCCGGGACACAACGGTACGGTTCCACGCCTTTCAGGGGATCTACCTTTTCGTCGTCTGGCTGATCGTGGACTGGATTCTGGGCCCGGCCACAGGCTTTTCGATGGGTCGGGCCTGGGCCGGATCGTGGCACACCGGCATTCCGGCCCTCGGGCTGGTGGGCCTGCTGAAGGCGGCGGTAATGGTGGCCTGGGTCGTGATGATGGTGAAGGCCAGCAAGGGCGAGATGTACCGTCTCCCCATTCTTGGCGAACTGGCCGAGCGCTCCGTCGCCGAACAGAAGTGACCGCGCCCCGAGCCCCGCTACTCCACCGTGACGCTCTTGGCCAGATTGCGAGGCTGATCCACGTCGCAGCCCAGCCGCACCGCCACGTGGTAGGCGAGCAACTGCAATGGGACGATCTCCAGAATCGGCAGCAGGAGTTCGTCGGCGGGCGGGATTTCGATGACGTGATCCGCCAGCCTGGCGGCATCACCGTCTCCCTGCGTGGCGACGGCGATGACCTGGCCTTCCCGCGCCTTGACCTCCTGAATGTTGGCGAGAGTTTTTTCAAAGAGCACGTGACTGTCGGCGGCCGAGGGGTCGCGGCCGGCCAGCACCACCACCGGAAGGTGCTCATCGATCAGGGCGATGGGTCCGTGCTTCATCTCGCCGGCCGGGTATCCCTCGGCGTGGATATAGGAGATCTCCTTGAGCTTCAGAGCGCCTTCGAGCGCGATCGGAAAGTGGATGCCTCGCCCCAGGAACAGAAAGTCGCTGGCGCGAAAGTACTTGCGGGCCAGCTCTTCGTAGAGCGCATCGCGCGACAGCACGCTTTCCAGCTTGGCGGGCAGGGCGAGCAGTTCCTGCTCCAGGCGGCGGCAGGCGGTCTCGGAGAGCGCCCCCCGCACACGGCCCAGGTGCAGCGCCAGCAGGAACAGGGCGGCGAGTTGCGTCGTGAAGGCCTTGGTCGAAGCCACCCCGATCTCCGGCCCGGCGTGGGTGTACAGCGTGCCGGCCGCCTCCCGCGTCACCATGGAGCCCGGGACGTTGCAAATGGCGAGAGTCTTTGAGCCCTTGGCCTTCGCCGCGCGCTGGGCGGCCAGAGTGTCCGCTGTCTCACCCGATTGGGAGATCACCACCGTCAGCACTTTCGGGTCCAGTACCGGGTCGCGATAGCGGAACTCGCTGGCGTAGTCCACTTCCACCGGCATCCGCGCCAGCTTCTCGATCATGAACTTGCCGGCCAGCGCGGCGTGCCAGCTTGTTCCGCACGCCACGATTTTGACCTGCTCGAACCGGCCGAATTCCTCCGGGGCTATGTCCATTTCGTCCAGGAAGACGCGGCCCGACTCCACGGCCACCCGCCCGACAATGGTGTCGCGCAGGGCCCGGGGCTGCTCGAAGATCTCCTTCAGCATGAAATGCTTGTAGCCGCCCTTCTCGGCCATGATGGGGTCCCACAGGATGTG
>JBBITL010000018.1:119310-144197 GCA_037440765.1 Solibacteraceae bacterium | reverse complement strand
CTCCGCGCGCGGCAACTCCAGGGTCGCCTCGTGAAGAGACTGGAAGCGCCTGGCTCCGAGGTCAGCCTAACGCTTGCCCAGCCCGCCGGTTGAAGCCACGATTTTCGGCAGAGGCGGGACACCCGCTAGTCGAACGAGTCGAGTTTTTGGGTGATGGTGGCTTTCCGGGAAGTCATGTCCTCGGAGAGCCAGCCGCAGGCCGGTTCCGGCAACATGGCCGCCAGTTCATCGACCGTGAGCATGGGCAGCAGCGGCGTAACGTCGAAGCCCAGCCAGTCGGTCAGAAGGGCGGCAGCGCGAACCAGGTTCACGATGTCCGTCTCTCCCTTGACCGGAGGCTCGTGGTGACCGGTTGCCACTTCAGCAATCTCGGGCGGGAAGGCCCAGGCCTTGGCCAGCCAGCCACCGGCCTCGCAGTGGTCTATGTCGAACAACTG
This sequence comes from Solibacteraceae bacterium, assembly GCA_037440765.1. Classification (GTDB taxonomy): domain Bacteria; phylum Acidobacteriota; class Terriglobia; order Bryobacterales; family Bryobacteraceae; genus DTKY01. The sequence continues at coordinate 143,760 of JBBITL010000018.1, read as the reverse complement.
GCGTTCGGTTTCCAGTACATCGTACGGATTCTCAGACACGACCGCCAGCAGATTGGCATACTCCTGCGGGTACTTGACCAGCAGCGCCAGGCGCCCAAGGTTGTGCAGCAACCCGGCCGTGTAAGCGCGGTCGCGGCTGGTGCGGTCCCCGTTCCTCCAGAACAGCGGCGCCAGTTCCTCTGCCACCAGCGCGCAGGCCAGGCTGTGCCGCCAGACCCGGCGCAGCACGTCAATGCGCATGGCCGTGCGCAGGAAGTTCTTCATGGAGATGGTCATGGCGAATGACCGCATGCGGTCGAAGCCCAGGATCACCACGGCGTGCTGCACGCTGGACACCTGCGACCTGAGACCGTAGATGGGCGAGTTGGCCACTCGCAGCAGTTCTGAGGAGAAGGCCGTGTCGGCGCGGATCAGGTTCACCACGTCCCGGATCTCGACGTCGTCGCTGGCGAACAGCCGCAGCAACTTGGTCGCGATGGCCGGGAAAGGAGGAAGCTCGCGCAAAGCCCAGAACCTTGCGTCTGTCTCACAGGTCAGTCCAGCACTCATGAAGCCCGCACCTTTCCGTTGCCCTACGGGGCATGCATGGAGACAATCGTCGGGGCCGGGCGATTTGATGAGGGCTGGCGAAGCGCTAATCCAGACCGGGAAGCTACTTCCTTTCCGAGATCTCCTGGTAGATGACCTCCACCAGACTCGGAAAGCGCATGGCGCCCGCTCCGGCGGCGGGCGCCGCCACGCCCATGGCGGTCCTTACCTCGTCCAGTGATCTGCCCCCGGCCACTAGAGCCTTCACCTTAGCCTGCTTGTCTTCGATCGAGGCCGCCAGCGCCTTGATGTCCGCCTTGGTGAGGGGGTCGGCGTGGCCCGAAAGGAACAGGTCGGCGTCCAGGGCCAGCATCTTGTGCAGCGTCTGAACCAGCCCGAAGGAGTTGCCGCCCTTGTGGCGGTGGATGAGCGGATCGCGCCCTACGAACAGCAGGTCTCCCACGAACGCAACCTTCTGCTGCGGCAGGTGGACGATCAGGTCGCCGCTGGTGTGCGCGGGGCCGAAATGCAGCAGGTCGATCCTCGCCCCCGGGATGCTGATCGAGCGCGTGGCAGTGTCGTTCGGCAGGTACGGCGCAAGAGCGCTCAGCTTCGGATCCTTGAAGGCCGCTTCCATGTCCCGGCGCGTGGCCTCGTGGGCGATAACAGGAACGCCCGCAGGGAAGCCCCCGAGCCCGTTGACATGGTCGCCGTCGCCATGCGTGAGCACGATGGCGCGGATCGGATTCGGCGTCACCTTCCGCACTTCGGCAATTACCGCCCTGCTGGCCTCCTCGGACATCTTGGAGTCGACGAGGACGACTTCCTTGGTTCCCACCACGAAGCCTGTGTTAGCGCCGCTGCCGCCTTTGACGAAGTACACCCCGGGCCGGACGGCCTCCACGCTAATCGGGGCCGGCGCCGTCTGCGCCGCCAGACTCCCCGCCACGCCAGCGACGAGCGCGAGCGTCATCACGCAACTGGTATAGCCGGACATGCCTGAATCACTCTCCTCCCGAGTCCAGGCTAGCACGGGCGAAAGCCCGGTGGGCCCGATTGGCGCTATACTGGGCTCAAAGGGCACGCATGAAAACCTACGTGAAGTTTGCCGCACTCATTGTGGTCATAGTCGGCACACTCGTATGGCTGGCGGCCGGGGGCATCAACGAGAGCAAGACCTACTACGCGACAGTGCAGGAAGTGCGCGACATGGGCGGCTCAGCCTTGGACCGCCGCCTGCGCGTGGCCGGCGACGTGGAGACCGGCTCGATCGTGCGTCTGGGCAAAGAGGTCGCATTCACGCTGCAACAGGACAAGCTCCGGCTGAATGTCGTCTACGACGGCACGGACCCTCTGCCCGACACCTTCAAAGACGGCGCTCAGGCGCTGGCCGACGGCCGGATGGGTGCGGATGGCGTTTTTCGAGCACAGAAGATCCAGGCCAAGTGCGCCTCCAAGTACGAGGCGAAGCCCGGCGAACAGCATCCGGGCGCGGTTAAGCGAGCCGGGGTCTAGAGGGGCAGCATGGAAAACCTGGGCGCAGTCGCCGTCCTGATAGCCTTCTGTCTCAGCCTATACGCGCTGGCTGCCTCGGTGCTGGGCGGCTGGAAGAACAGACTCTTTCTGGTAGCCAGCGCCGAGCGCGCGGTCTACTCTCTCTGGTTGCTGCTGAGCGTCGCCTCCAGCGTCCTGGTCTACTCGCTGCTGGCAGGCGACTTCCGCATGGCCTACGTGGCCGCCCACAGCAACCGCGACATGCCCGCGCTCTACAAGTTCGCGGCCTGGTGGGGAGGGCAGGAAGGCTCGCTGCTGCTGTGGAGCTGGATGCTGGCCGGCTACGCGGCGCTGGTGGTGTTCACCAACCGCCGCCGGCACCGGGCCATGATGCCGTACGTCACCGCTGCGCTCATGGCGCCGCAGGCGTTCTTCCTCATGCTGAACGCCTTTGTCGCCAGCCCCTTCAAGGTGCTGGCGGTGGGCAGGGAGATCACCAGCGTGGCCGACGGCAACGGCCTCAACCCGCTCCTCCAGTACTGGGCGATGGCCATACACCCGCCCACTCTGTACCTCGGCTACGTGGGATTCGCCGTGCCCTTCGCTTTCGCCGCGGGGGCGCTCATCACGCGCGAGCCGAGCGACGCCTGGCTGCACACGACTCGCCGCTGGACGCTGGTCACGTGGCTGTTCCAGACCATAGGCATTGTTCTCGGCGCCGGATGGGCTTACGCGGTCCTGGGCTGGGGCGGCTACTGGGCATGGGACCCCGTTGAGAACGCCTCGCTGCTGCCGTGGATAACGGCCACCGCCTTCCTGCACTCGGTCATGATGCAGGAGAAGAAGGGAATGATGAAGGTGTGGAACGTGTCGCTGATCTCCATCACCTTCTGGCTGTGCATCTTCGGCACCTTCCTGACGCGCTCGGGCCTGGTGAGCTCGGTTCACGCCTTCGCCCAGAGCCAGATCGGCGGGTGGTTTGCCGGCTTTCTGGCTGTCCTGGCCGCGGGCATCATCTACTTGATCCTGAACCGGTTGGATTACCTTAAGAGCGAAGCCCGGCTGGAGAGCGTCATCTCCCGGGAGTCGAGTTTCCTCTTCAACAACCTGATCCTGCTGGCGAGCTGCTTCGCCGTTCTATGGGGCACACTGTTCCCGCTGATCTCCGAGGCGGTCACCGGCCAGAAGATCAGCGTCGGGGTGCCGTTTTTCAACCGCGTGAACATTCCCATCGGGCTGTTCCTGCTGTTTCTGACCGGCGTGGGGCCCGTGTTCGCCTGGCGCAGAACATCGGTGGCGAGCTTGAAGCGCAACTTTGCCTGGCCGCTGGCGGCTGGTTTGGTGCTGGCCGTGGCTCTGCTTGCGGCCGGGGTACGGCACTTCTACGCTCTGGTCTGCTTCGGCCTCTGCCTGTTTGTGACCTGGATCATCGCAGCCGAGTTCTACCGGGGCGCCCGCGCCATCCGCGCCCGCACGGGCCAGAACCTTCTGGCCGCCGCCGTGGAACTGACCCACCGCAACACGCGGCGTTACGGCGGCTACACCGTCCACATGGGCATCGTGCTGATGTTCATCGGTTTCGCCGGCGCAGCTTTCAACAAGCACGCCACGGCGGAGGTGGCCATCGGCGACTCCTTCCCCCTCGGCCGTTACGAGCTGAAGGTCCGGGAGATCCGCCAGGGCGCCACTGCCAATTACTCCTGGGACCACGCGGTGGTCGACGTCTCCTCCGGCGGCAGGGCCCTGGCGGCGCTGGAGCCGGAGCGCCGGCTCTACATCGCCAGCGGGCAGAACACCTCGGAGGTCGCCATCCGGCGCCGGTTGAACGAAGACGTCTACCTGAATTTCGCCGGCATGACGCAGGACAACTCCAAAGCTGTCATCCAGGCCTACGTCTTCCCGCTTGTGTCCTGGATCTGGATCGGCTTCTGTGTGCTGGTGGGAGGCACCCTGGTCTGCCTGGTTCCGAGCAAGGCCCGAGTGGGACAGGCCAGGCCTGTAGCCAAGGGCACGGCTGTAGAATACTCAAGTGTTGAGGACTAGCCTCCAACCAGACTCATGATCGTTTTCGCTGCTGTCCTGCTTGCCCTCGGCGGTCTGCTTTACGCGCTTGCCGTGCGCGCCAGGGATCTGTCCCCACCGGAACCCGTTTCTCCCGCCGGGGCGCTCCGTGAGAAACAGGATGCCATATACGAGAACCTGCGCGACCTCCAGTTTGAGTACCGCGTGGGCAAGCTCTCCGACGAGGATTATCAACGATCCAAACTGGACCTCCAGAAGGAGCTGACGGCCGTGACGGCGGAGATCGACGGCCTGGGTGGGGCAGAGGCGCAGCCCGCCGCGCCCCAGCCCGCCCCGCCTCCTTCAGGCCTGCTGTGCCCGAAGTGCGGCGCGCGATTCGCGCAGGCGATGAAATTCTGCGGCGAGTGCGGAGAGCCCATGAGCGGAGGCGCCGCATGAGACCCGCCGCTCTGTTTCTGCTGGCGGCAGCGGCCCTTCAAGCGGCCGTCGACGGCACGGTCGTCAATGGCGCCACCGGCCGGCCGCAGCCGGGAGTTCGCGTGGCTCTGGTAGTGATGGGCGGGGCGGGCGAACAGCCCCGCGCCAGCGCCATATCCGACCAGGCCGGCAGATTCGCTTTCGCCGGCGCCCTGCAAGGCGCAGCTCTTGTTCAGGCCACCCACCAGGGAGTGACTTACAACCTGATGGTCCAGCCGGGCGCCCCGTCCACGGGCCTGACCCTGGAGGTCTTCGACTCCTCGGCCCGGCCGGGCGCGGCCAAGGTGACCGAGGACGTGGTTGTGCTGGAACCGGCGGGCGCCGGGCTGTCGGTCCGCGAGACCGTCATCTGGCGGAATACCGGCAAGGAGACCTTCCACGACACCTCCGCCGGCACGTTGCGGTTCTATGCGCCGCCGGAGGCCAGGGACACTGTGCGGGTATCGGCCACCGCGCCCGGGAGCCTGCCTGCGACGCAGGCCCCCGAGCCGGCCGGCCCGCCCGGCATTTACAAGGTTGCCTTCCCCATCCGGCCGGGAGAGACGGTCTTCGAGATCAGCTACACGCTGCCCTTCTCTTCCCCCGGCCGCTTCTCCGGACGCGCCGTTCAGAAGGATGCGCCGGTACGTTTGGCAGTTCCTGCCGGGGTCACCCTGAAGGGCGATGGGGTCGAGTTGCTGGGGCAGGAGCCCGAAAGCCGCGCGTCCATCTACGGCGTCGGCGCACAGGACTACAGTGTGGAAATCGAAGGGTCCGGGACCATGGCGGCCGCCGGCGGCGTCACCGGGGAGGGCGGCGGCTCCGGCCTCAGCCAGATCCTGCCCCGGGTCTACGACAGCGCCTACGCCATCGTCGGGCTGGCCTTCGCCATCCTGGCTCTGGGGTTCATTCTGCTGTATCGGAAGCGGCCGCCCGCCTCCGCATCCACCAGGCCATCCGCCTCCCCAAGGGGCAGGAACCCCAAATGAGCGGGGTCGCCGCCGAGGGCGTCTGGAAGTATTACGGCGACTACCCGGCGCTGCGCGACATCAATCTCTCGGCGGAACCGGGCGCGTGCTTGGCCCTGCTGGGCCGCAACGGCGCAGGCAAGACGACGCTGCTGAGGATTCTGGCGGGATTGTCCCGGGCCAGCCGCGGCCGGGTGCGGGTTTTCGACAAGGAGCCGCGCGACCAGGCCGCCCGCCGGAGGGTGGGGGTGCTCGGCCACGGCATAGGCGTCTACGAGGAGTTCTCGGCCTTGGAGAACTTGCGGCTGTTTGCGTCGCTGCACGGGATGACCGACCCGCGCAGGACTGCGTTGGAGTGGCTGCAGCGAACTGGTCTCGATCGCGTCAAGGACGGCCTGGTGCGGGAGTTCTCGCGCGGCATGCGCCAGCGGCTCGCCGTGGCCCGCGCCTTCCTGCATGAGCCTTCCGTGCTGCTGCTGGACGAGCCGTTCACCGCCCTGGACGACCGGGCCGTCGCCGTGCTCCAGGACCTGCTGGCTCAGGCGCGCTCGCGCGGCAGCACCATCATCCTGTCAACCCACCAGTTGCGGGAGGCCCTCGAGCTGGCCACGCACGTCGCGCTCATCGACCGCGGCCGCCTGGCCTACGCCGGCGAGCGCACCAAGGCCATGCTCGACGACCCCGGCTGGCTCTACCGGAACTACGGCGAGGCCTAGACCGTGGACTTCTTCCGGCAGGCGTGGCTGGTGGCCGCCAAGGACCTCAGGACCGAACTCCGGACCAAGGAGGCTGTCAACGCGTCCCTGTCGTTCGCCCTGGTCATCCTGCTGCTGTTCAGCTTCGCCTTCGACCCGACCTCCGAGCAGACCCGTGAGATCTCCGGCGGCCTGCTCTGGATCGTGTTCGCTTTCGCCGGAGCGCTGATTCTGAACCGCAGCTTCGCGCGGGAGTTGGTCAACGATTGCCTGGACGCCCTGGTGGCCTCCCCTGTTTCGGGCGCGGCCCTGTTTCTCGGCAAGTCGGCCGCCAACCTGGCGCTGCTGCTGGCCGTGGAGCTGGTGTGCCTGCCCGTGTTCGGCGTCTTCTACAACGTCCGGTGGACGCACAACTTCTGGCCCCTGCTGCTGGTGCTGGTGTTGGGGACGTGGGGCCTGACCGTCATCGGCACCATGTTCAGCGCGCTCACGGTGAACCTCCGGCTGCGGGAGTTGATGCTGCCCACGCTGGTCTACCCGCTGATGATCCCGGGCCTGGTGGCGGCCATCCAATTGACCACCGCGCTGCTGGCGGGCGAGCCGCTGTCCGGTGATCTCTACAACTGGCTCAGGCTGCTGGCGGGCTTTGACATCATCTACACGGCGCTGGCCCTGACGCTGGCGGATACTGTACTGGTGGGGTGAGAGATGCGGCAGAAGGTTTTGATCGGACTGTGCCTGGTGGCGGCCTGGCTGGTGGTCGCCGATATCGCGGTGATCCTCCTGGTGCTCCCGGACGAGGCGGCGCAGGGAGCCATTTACCGGATCATCTTCTTCCACGTGCCGGCGGCCTGGACGGCGCTCGCGGCGTGCCTGGCGGCCCTGATAGGCAGCGTCCTGTACCTGGTGACGAAGAACCTGCGCTACGACGCAATGGCGGTGGCGGTCACCGAGGCCGGCCTGGCGTTCGGGGCGGCCAACCTGATCACGGGCATGATCTGGGCGCGGGTGATCTGGGGCATCTGGTGGACCTGGGACGCGCGTCTGACCTCGATGCTGGTCTGCTGGCTGCTCTACGCCGGCTACCTGATGCTGCGGCACGCGGTGGAGGAGCCGACGCAGCGGGCCAGGGTGGCGGCGGTGTTCTCCATCTTCGCCTTCGTCGACGTCCCCATCGTGGTCTTCTCGATCCGCTGGTGGAGAACCCAGCATCCGCAGCCCGTGGTATGGGGCGGCGGCTCCATGGATTCGTCAATGTACAGCATGCTCTTGCTGAACTGGGCGCCGATGCTGCTGCTGTTCGCCGCGCTGGCGGCCCTGCGCATGCGCCAGGAACAGATGCAGCGCGAGATCGACGCGCTCCGGCGGCACGCGCACGCATTGTAGCGAAAGGAACGGCGATGAACTTCACTTACCTTGTGTACGGCCTGACGGCGGCCTGGCTGATTCTGTTCGCGTACGTCGTGGCGCTCGTGGCCAGGGAGCGCCGCATGGAGCGCGAAATCGAAAGCCTCAAGCAGATCCTCAAAGAGAAGTAGGGGCCGGGCAGGCCCGGCCCGCGCGCCCGGCCCGCGCCCCGTCCTTACATGACCTTCGCCACCAGGCTGGTGACATCGTCACTGGCGGAATGCGCCTGGCTGAAATGCTGCGCGGCGTTGTGCAGCGCCTCCACGATGCCCGATGCCGGCAGGTGCAGGTTGTCCCGCACCACCTCCAAGGCCCGCTGGTCTCCGAACAGTTGCCGTTGAGGCGATTCCGCCTCCAGCACCCCGTCGGTCAGCATCACCAGCACATCGCCCGTTTCGAGAGGCAGCTCCAGCACCGGACCGGCGCTGAACTCCTCCAGGAAGCCCAGCGGCGGCGCCGTGCTCTCCAGTCGCGCCTTGATCGCGCCGCTGCGCGACAGCAGGTAGCTTGCCAAGTGGCCGCAGTTTACCCAGCGCAGCTTCCTCCCGTCCGGATCGAGCTGCGAGAGCGCCAGCGTGACGAAGCAGTTGTCCGGCGTGCTCTCCAGCAGCATCCAGTTGGCGCGCTCGACCATAAGCTCCAGGTCGCAATCGGCCAGGGCCAGCGCCCGCAGCATGGACCGCGTGGCTGCCATCACCAGCCCCGATCCCACGCCGTGGCCCGCAACATCGCCGATCACCAGCCCCAGCCGCCCATGGCACATGGGCAGGTAGTCGAAGTAGTCGCCCCCGACTTCATCGGCCGGGTGTGAGGCGCCCGCGATGTCAAACCCCGGGAAAACTGGCGGCCCCGCCGGAAGCAGGCTCCGCTGGATGTCGCGCGCGATCTGTAACTGAAGGCGGGTCTCGATCAGGCTCTTCTCGGCCTGCTCCATCCGCTTGCGGTCCGTGACGTCGCGCGCGATGGCGAAAACCAGCCGCCGCCCGGGGACCGGCGCCGCGTTCCACTCCAGCCAGCGGTAGGAGCCGTCCGTGCACCGGTAGCGGTTCAGGAACGACAGAGTCGGGCGCCCGGCCTTCAGGTTCTCGAACTCCGCCAGAGTCGCCGCTGCGTCCTCCGGGTGGACGAAATCCATAAACGGCCGGGACAGCATCGCGTCCGCGCCATGACCGAGGACGCGCTCGAACGCCGGGTTGACTTCCTTGAAGTAGCCGTCCGCTCCGGCCAGGCCGATCAGATCGAGCGAGTGAGCCAGGAATGTGTCCCGCTCGCTCCGGAGCTGCCCCAACTGCCGGAGTCCGGCCAGCATCAGGTTGAAGTTGGCGATCAGGTCCTCGAATTCGTCATAGGTCCGCAGCCGCGGAACCCGGCTTTCCAGATTCCCGGCGAAAGCCTGCTTCATGGCGTGGTCCAGCAGCCGGAGCGGCCGGTTCAGACGATGGGCGATCCACAAGGCCGGCGCGACGGACACCACGGCCAGAACAAGCAGCGCCCAGGAGAGGAAGCCCAGCAGCCACTGACGCAGCTCGCTCTCAAGCCTGGCATCCCCGCCGAACAGATGTCCCCTGGAGACCTCCAGCAGCAGCCAGGCCACCAGCAGCGCGCCGACGACAATGGCGAAGCCGAAGAAACCGAGGAACAGCTTCCACCGGAAGTAGAGCTTCATGCGGAACCCAGAAGCCGGGCTGAAACCGCGGGTGCGACTCTCTATATTGTAGCCGCTATGGTTCCCCGGCCTTCAGTTCGTCCGGCGTCAGCAGGCGGTACTCGATGTTCCGCAGGGCGCTCGCGGTGGAGTAGGAGGCTATGCCCAGCGGCCGCGACAATTCGATCTCTCCGAAACGCAGGTGGACGCTGCGCCCGGCGATGTAGGAGTCGACGGCCCACTCGTCGTCGATCCAGGCCCTGATGCGGTCATCCGTCACCCTGAGACGAAGGCGGTAGAACCGCCCGCGCTCAAACTGCCATACCGATGTCGTCTCGTTCTCCGAGGCGTCCAGGCCGTCGATGCTCGACAACCCCACGATCACGCCTCCCCATCCTCCCACGATCCAGGAGCAGTGCGAATCCCTGACCGGGAACGTGATCCCGGCAAAGAAATCGCTGCCCCCCATGCGCGCCGCCTCCAGGCGGATCTCGTAATTGGAAAGTGGAAACGGCCTGGTGTAGGTGATGCCGGTCATGAAGCCCGCACCCAGGGTAATGACGCCCTTGTCGACGGTGACTTTGCCGTGTCCGGTGAAGTCCGTCACCGCCCAGCCCTCCAGGGTCTTGCCGTCAAGCAGCGGCTTCCATTCGCCGGGTTTCGGCTCCTGGTCAGCAGTCCACGCCGGGCACAGGAAGATCAATGCGGCAAGCAGCGGCCTCGCCAGGATTCCGTATCGCGGTCCCATGGCCTCATTCTGTCACAGGCCCATGCCGAGCGCCCGCGCCAGAAAAGCCAGCACGTCGGCGTCCTCATCGATCCGCATACTGGTGGGCTTGCCCGCTCCGTGCCCGGCCGAGGCGCCGATACGGATCAGGACGGGCGCCGTCCCGGCCTGCGCCCGCTGCAATGCCGCGGCGTACTTGAAGCTGTGGCCGGGCACAACCCGGTCGTCGTGGTCCGCCGTCACGACAAGCGTGGCGGGGTACCTGCCGCCTTCCCGGATGTTATGCAGCGGCGAGTACTTGTACAGGGTGCGGAAGTCCTCCGGGTTGTCAGGCGATCCGTAGTCGGAGACCCACGCGCCGCCGATGGTGAACTTGTGGAAGCGCAGCATGTCCATCACTCCCACCCAGGGCACGGCCGCGGCGAACAGGTCCGGCCGCTGGTTCAGCACCGCCCCCACCAGCAGCCCGCCGTTGCTCCTGCCCTCAATGGCCAGTCTCGCCGCCGAGGTGTACCGGTTGGAGATCAGCCACTCGGCGGCGGCGATGAAGTCATCGAAGACGTTCTGCTTGTTCTGCTTCCTGCCAGCGTTGTGCCACTCCTCGCCGTACTCCCCGCCTCCGCGAAGGTTCGCCACCGCCAGTATTCCCCCCATCTCCAGGAAGCCGAGGAAACGGGGCGTGAAGTCGGGAGTGATCGAGATGTCGAAACCGCCGTAGCCGTACAGCAGCGCCGGATGCGAGCCGTCCGCCCTGATTCCCTTGCGGTGAACCAGAAACATGGGTATACGGGCGCCGTCCTTGCTGGTGTAAAAAACCTGCCGCGCCTGGTAGACAGAGGGATCGAACGGAAGCGCCGGGCTTATCAGCGGCTTGCAGGTCTTCCCCTCCGCGCCGCAGTCGTACACCGTCTCAGGAGCGGTGAACGATCTCACCGAGAAGTAGCGGCGCGAGTTCTCGCCGAGCGTGACGGTGGAGTTTGAGGGCAGCGGCGCCTGGTACTCGGCGCGCCCGTCGAGCGAGCGCACCTTGGCCAGCCCGGTGGCGTCCTTCAGATACTGAAGAACCAGCCACGACCCATCGAGCGTACTATTGTCCAGCGTGTACTCGGCCTGGGGCACGACTTCCTTCCATGCCTCCCGTGCGGGCTTCCGGAGGTCGATCGCCACCACGCGGCCCTTGGGGGCGTTGTGGGTGGTGCGGACGTAGAACACGTCCCCGCGGCTGCCGAGGAAGTCCTGCTTGGCGTAGAAGTCAGGGATTAGTTCCTGCGTCTTGCCCCGCGCCGCCTTCAGGTCCTGGTAGAGCAGCAGCGTGTGGGTCAGCGTGCCCTTCTCCACCGTGATGACCAGGTAGCGGCCGTCCAGGCTGACCGCCGGCGTGAAGAGCCAGTCCTTGTGGTCCGGCCGCTCATAGATCAGCCGGTCTTCGGCCTGCGCGGTCTCCAGCCGGTGGTGGTAAAGCTTGTGGTACTCGTTGGCCGCCGTGAGGGTGTCCCCGGGCGGCTTCTCAAAGCGCGCGTAGTAGAAGCCGCGGCTGTCGGCGCTCCAGGCCGGCGAGGAGAACTTGATCCACTCGAGCAGGTCCGGAAGGTCCCTGCCTGACTCGACGTCGCGCACCCGCCAGGTCTGCCAGTCCGACCCCGCCCGGGCGACGCCGTAGGCGAGCCATCTGCCGTCGGGACTGGGCGCCCAGGTGGAGAGCGCCGCGGTGCCGTCGGCGGCCAGCGTGTTGACGTCCAACAGCACGCGGAGCGCCGCGTCCGGCTTGTCGCGCACCAGCAACACGGGCTGGTTCTGAAGGCCCGCCTGGCGCAGCAGAAACTGGCGTTGGCCGCGGACCACGATTCCGGCGAAGGCGCCGCTCCCCTGGTACAGCGGTGTGCGGTCGAAGTTCCATAACTGTTTCATGCGCTCCCGGGCCCGGTCTCGCCCTGGCGCGGCCGAGAACCAGGAATTGGCGTAAGCCCGCTGCGCTTCGACCCAGGCCTTGGTCTTGGGCGAGTCGAGCTGCTCCAGCCAGCGGTAGGGGTCCGCAACCTTGACGCCGTGGTAGTCGTCGATCTGGCCGACACGCTCTGTGGCCGGCGGCCCCGCCGCGACCAAAGACAGTGAGCACACAAGTAACAACGCAAGAGCCGATTTCATACCTGCATCCATTATTGCCGGAACAGAATTCCGCGCGCCGTTTGACCGGGCGCCCGCCGAGGCGGGGGGCTCTTCAGTCTATACTGGCTGTAGGAGCTGGTCTGCCCTTGTCCATCCGGCATCTGATGAGGCTTGCCGCGCACACGCAGGCGCTGCCCGCCCTGACGGGCGCTGAGGAGACGCTCATCGGCGGACAGGCCGTCATGGAGGGCGTAATGATGCGCGCCCCGCACAGCTACTGCGTCGCCGTGCGGAAGCCGGACGGGCAGCTCGTGACCGACGAGCGGCGCATCTCGCGGATCTCCGAGAAGTACCCGCTGTTCCGGCACCCTGTCCTGCGGGGGGTCGGCACTCTTGGCCAGGCGCTGTACCTGGGGATCAAGGCCCTTAACTTTTCGGCCAGCGCCGCCTTGGAGGAGCAGGGAGAAGGCAAGAAGAAGCAGGAGATCTCCCCCTGGTTCATGGCGTTGAACCTGGCGTTCTCCTTCACCTTCTTCATCTTCCTCTACAAGTTCGTCCCCCTGTACCTCACCACGCTGCTTGAGAAGTGGTTCCCGGCGCTACACGGCCGCATCGCGTTTAACCTCACCGACGGCGTCATCCGGATGCTCATCTTCCTCCTCTTCCTCTACGGCATATCGCGCTGGAAGGATATACGCCGTGTATTCGAGTACCACGGCGCCGAACACAAGGTGGTCTTCAACCACGAATCGGGCATGCCCGTGACGGTGGAGAACGCCCGCACATTCCCGACCTTCCATCCGCGTTGCGGGACCAGCTTCCTGCTGGTTGTGATGGTGATCTCCATCGGCGTCTACGCTTTGATCCCCTTTGACGGATTCCTTATGAAATTCGTGCTGCGCGTGGCTCTGCTTCCCTTAATCGCCGGCCTGAGTTACGAGCTGATCCGATTCGCGGCCCGGCGCCGCCGCTCGGCGCTGGCCTGGCTGACCGCGCCCGGCCTCTGGCTCCAGCGCATCACCACGCAGCCGCCCGCCGACGATCAACTGGCCGTCGCCATACACGCCCTGGAGGGCGCCATGCGGCTGGAGCAGGCGCAAGGCGGCGAACCCGTGGTAGCCTGACGGACGGTCCATGCAATACACGCGCAAACTCGACGAGATCGAGGCCCGCTTCGAGAACCTGACGAGCCAGATGGCCGATCCCCAGCTCATAGGGGACCCGGAGGCGTACCGCAAGGCGGCCAAGGCTCACAGCGAGCTCACCGAGATCGTCGGCAAGTACCGCGAGTGGAAGCACGCCGCCTCGCACGCCGCCGAGGCGCGGCTCATGCTCGACGACTCGGACGCCGCCTTGCGCCAGATGGCGGCCGAGGAACTGGAGCGCCTCGAACCCGAGCTGCAGGGCCTGGAGGAGGCGCTGAAGGTTCTGCTGCTTCCCAAGGACCCCAACGACGAAAAGAACGTCGTGGTCGAAATCCGCGCCGGAACCGGCGGAGACGAGGCGACGCTGTTCGCCGCCGAGGTTTTCCGCATGTACAGCCGCTACGCCGAGAGCCAGGGCTGGAAGGTGGAGATCAGCTCGGTGAGCGACTCGGCCATCGGCGGCTACAAGGAAGTCATCGCCCTCATAAGCGGCCACAAAGTCTACAGCAGAATGAAGTACGAGAGCGGCGTTCACCGCGTCCAGCGCGTGCCGGTCACCGAGCAGCAGGGGCGCGTGCACACCTCCGCCATCACCGTGGCCGTGCTGCCGGAAGCCGACGAGGTGGAGGTCCAGATCGACCCCAAGGATATCCGCATCGACACGTTCTGCTCCTCGGGCCCCGGCGGCCAGTCGGTCAACACCACCTACTCTGCGGTGCGCATCACGCACCTGCCCACCAGCCTGGTGGTGTCCTGCCAGGACGAGAAGTCGCAGATCAAGAACCGGGCCAAGGCGCTGCGCGTGCTGCGCAGCCGCCTCTACGAGATCGAACTGGAGAAGCAGCGCGCCCAGATCGGCGCCGAGCGGCGCAGCATGGTGGGAAGCGGCGACCGCAGCGAGAAGATTCGCACCTACAACTTCCCGCAAAACCGGCTGACGGACCACCGTATCGGGCTGACCCTGTACCAGCTCGACATGATCATGGACGGGCGACTCGATCCAGTCATCGATGCGCTGACCACGTTCTACCAGGCGGAAAAGATGAAACAGGAGGCCGCGCCTCTCCCCCCGCCGCATGACGGTCAAGACCGCACTCCGCCAGGGCTCCAGCCTGCTTGAGGAAGCCGGAACGCCCGCCCCCCGGCTGACGGCCGAGGTGCTGCTGTGTCACGCCCTGGGCCGGGAGCGTGCCTGGCTCTACGGGCATCCCGACGACCAATTGAGCGACGCCGTTTGGGTTCACTACGGCCGCTGCCTGCACGAACGCATGCAGGGGAGGCCCACGCAGTACATCACCGGGAAGCAGGAGTTTTACGGCCGCCAGTTCATGGTGGACCCGGATGTCCTGATTCCCCGCCCCGAGACCGAACACGTGGTGGAGACCGCGCTCTCCATCAAGGACGGGGTGAGGCGCGTGGTGGATGTCGGCTGCGGCTCCGGCGCCATCGCCGTCACTCTCAGCCTGGAGACGGACGCAGAAGTCTGGGGCACGGACATTTCGACCGCCGCGCTCCGCGTGGCCGCCCTCAACGCCAGGCGGCTGGCGGCGCCGGTTAACCTCGTGGCCTGCGACCTGGCTGCCGCCTTAGGCCCCGGCGCCGTGGATCTGCTCGTGTCGAATCCGCCCTACTTGGCCAGCGCTGAGCGCGCCGGCCTTCAGCGGGAGGTGCGCGACTGGGAGCCCCACGTGGCGCTATTCGCGGGCGACACGGGGCTGGAGATCTACGCCAGGCTGGTGGTGGAGGCGCTGCGGATTCTCCGCCCCGGCGGCACGCTGATCGTGGAACTGGGCTTCAAGACCTGCGACCGGATGCGGGCGATGCTGGGCGCGCAGTGGCGGGACGTTCAAATCACCCCGGACCTGGCCGGGATTCCGCGGGTGCTGGCGGCGAGGCTTGCATGAGGATCGTCTTCCACGTGGACATGGACGCGTTTTTCGTCTCAGTGGAGGAACTGCTCGACCCGTCGCTCAAGGGCAGGCCCGTGGTGGTGGGGGGCCGGCCGGACCAGCGCGGTGTGGTGTCGGCCGCGTCCTACGCCGCGCGGAAGTTCGGCGTGCATTCGGCCATGCCGCTCAGGACCGCCCACAGGCTCTGCCCGCAGGCCGTCTTTCTCGACGGCCACCCGCGCCTCTATCGCGAGTACTCCGGCAAAGCCCGAGAGGTCTTCCAGAGCTTCACGCCCCAGGCGGAGATGGCCTCCATCGACGAAGCCTACCTTGACATGACCGGCACGGAGCGGTTGCACGGACCCCCTCTGGCCGCCGCCCACAAGCTGCACGAGGCCGTGAAGCGCGCCACGGGGCTCAACTGCTCGATCGGCATCGGCGCCTCGCGGATGATCGCCAAGGTCGCCAGCGAGGCGGCCAAGCCCAACGGCGTGCTGCTCGTGCTGCCCGGGGCGGAGGCGCGCTGGCTGGCGCCGCTCGACGTCCGCAAAATCCCCGGCATCGGCAAGGTGACCGAGCGGAACCTGCTCAACCTGGGCATCCGCAAGGTCGGCGACCTGGCGGCGCTGGACGTGAGCTTTCTGGACCAGCACTTCGGCCACTGGGGCCGCGTTATGGCGGGCAAGGCGCGTGGAGAGGACGCCGGAAGCTGGTTCGACGGCGCTATCGGAGACGCGGAAGCGCCCAAGTCGATCAGCCACGAGCACACCTACGATGAGGACACCGCCGGCCGCGAGCGCCTCTACTCCACGCTGGCGCGGCTGTCCGAGATGGTGGGGCGGCGGCTGCGCGAGCACGCCCTGTTCGCGCGCACCGTGCAGCTCAAGTTGCGTTACCACGATTTCCACACCGTTACACGGGCCCGCACGCTGGGCCGTGCGACGCAGCTTGACACCGAACTGCACCGCGCGGCGCGCGAGTTGTTCGACGCCAACTGGAGCGGCCGGGCGGTGCGCCTGTTGGGCGTGCGGGCCTCTTCGCTCGACGCCCGGCAGGGCCAGATGAGCCTCCTCGAGCAGGCGGAGGAGGATCGCTGGAGGAAGGCGCTGGCGGCCGCCGACCAGGTGCGGGACCGCTTCGGCGAAGCCGCCGTGTCGCTGGCCCGGGGGCTCAAGGGCGGCTTCCGCGAGCGCGTCCAGGAGAACCCCGCCGGCCTGCCCGGCAAGCGCCCCGGGAAGGGGTGAGGGCGCGCCCTACTGCTTCTTGCGGCGCTGGTAGGAACGGGCGAGTTCGATGTAAACGCCGAGGTCGCGGTCCAGGTCCGACTGCGTGCCGTCGAAGTAGAAGTTGCGGATCGGGATGCCGCCGTGGTCGCGGCTCACGCGCGGATAGATGGCCTCGGCGACGATCCCGTTCATGCAGGTGAAGGGGCTGATGTCGATGATGCCGTCGGCGCCCTTCCTGGCAAGGTACACCGCCTTGCCGACGCTCAGGACCATCTCGCCGAGGGCGCCGTCGCTGGGCAGATACGGCCTGCCGAGCTCCAGAAGCTCGTGGACGTCCGGCTCCTCGTGCCCCGTGAAGTCCTCCTGAAACGGGGCCATCAGCACGTGCTCGTCGCGGCGCTGCACGCGGTTGCGCACCCAGGCCGCCAGCCCGTCCTTGCTGTACAGGCGCCCGGCCAGTTTCAGCTTGCGGAACGTTTCGGCGTTCGTGTACCAGACCCACTCGGTGACGTCGCTGAGCCAGGCCTCTCCCCCGTACTCCTCCAGCCGCCGCACCAGGTCGTCGTTGGAAAACGTGTTCAGGCGGCAGAAGATCTCCCCCACCACGCCGATCAGCGGCGTGGCCGGATCGCGGTGAATCGCCACCGCCCGGAAGCGGTCGCGGCAGCGCACCAGGCTGTCGCGGATCGCCCTGAGCTGGCGGGGCGGGTGAACGGGCGCCTTCTCGATCGTCTGGCACAGGTCGTCGAGGCACTCCTCGTAAGCCGAGTCGATGGACCCCTTCACCACCTCGTGGGGACGGTAGCGCAACAGCATCCGCTGGAGAATATCCCCGGCCAGAAGCGCCCGCCAGCCGGTCCGCACGAACGGGCGCGCCAGTTCGCCCAGCCCGCCGTAGGAGTTGTTGCTGGTGGGCGAGATGATCTCGGTCTCATCGTAGCCGTTGGCGGCGAGGACATTCTTCAGGTACGGCGCGTACTGGCCGAAGCGGCAGGGGCCGTCGGCGGTGGGCATGAACAGAAGGATCCTGGAGGGGTCGACGCCCGGCTGCTCCAGCACCTTCATGAAATCGCCGATTGTGACCTTGGCCGGATAGCACTCGTCGCCGGAAGTGTAGCGGGCGCCGAGCTCGCGGGTGCGCTCGTCGGAGGGCGGCACGATATCCGCGTCCACCCCGATGGCCCGGAAGGCGGCGGCGAACGCACGGCCGCTGCCGTAGGCCATGGGTGGAATGAATATCTTCTTGCCCTTCAGTGGATGCTGGCCGCCCTCTGGGTGGCTTCCTGCCCCGATTGATAACATCGCAGAATCCCTTTGCTGTCGAGGTAGGCCTCGCAACGCGTCATGTAGCCGGCGTCGTTGCCGTGCCCGTCAAACTGCAACACCAGCATGGGCGCCCCGGCCGCCTGGCGCGCGAAGTGCTTGATGTAAGAATCCGGCCCGCAGTTGAAGTTGGAGATGTAGATCATGTGAAGATTGGGCCGCGCGGCAACCAGGCGCGCCACGGCCAGGATCTTCTGCCCGCTGCTCCAGTACATGTTGGCGTGCAGCTCGCCGATGTTCTCCTTGCCCGTGACCAGAAAGTCGATGGGGATCACGTTGGCACCGTAGCGGTTCCGCAGCTTGCGCGGGATGTCGCAGTTGATGTTGCGGTCATAGATGTTGTAGTTGCGCCCCACCAGCACCAGGCCGGGCTCGGTGCTTTCGTCCAGGGCGTGAAGCGCCCGCCGGCCGGCCTCCAGCAGCCGTTCCTGGAATGCGCGCTGCGCGGTGTAGGCCGCGTCGATGGCCCGGTCGCTGGCGCGGCGCGAAACTCCCAGCTTGCGAACCGCCTCGGCCATGCCCTTCTTGACCACCTCCCGGCCCAACTGGAAGTGCAGGGTGGGGATGATGTACTTGTGCTCGTGCTCATCAAGCCGCGGCGCGCTGCGCAGCACCCAGGGCAGCGTCTGGTTCCAGGGGCACAGGTGGGCTATGCAGCCGTAGGATTCGTCCGACTCGGCGTTCAGAATGTTGGGCAGCAGCACGTAGTCCACGCCCTGCTTCAACAGCGCCAGCACGTGGCCGTGCGCCACCTGAATCGGGTAGCAGGGTTGCGCCAGCGCCAGATCCACGCCGTCGGAGGCGATCTTGTGGTCGGTGGGCGGCGACAGGACCGCTTCGATTCCAAGCTCGGCAAAGTAGCGATGCCAGAAGGGGATGCGGTCGAAGGTCGACATGGCCCGCGCCAGTCCCACACGAAGCCTGGCCCCCTTCACCGCCGGGGCCGCCGCGGTCAGCGCCTCGATCACTTTCTCGCGATAGGCGAACAGGTCCTCGATCACCGCCTTGCGTCCGGAGGTGGAAGGCTTGCGGAACTTGTCCGAGCACTTGTCGCCCCAGTAGCTCTTCTGCCCCTCGATGCTGAATTCCTTGATGTCGCAGTAGTTGGAGCAGGCCTTGCAGACGAAGTCCCGCGAGCTCATGGAGAGCCGCGACAGATCGTAACCCCGGAACTTGCTGACTCCCCGCGTGGCCTGCTTCCACTGGCGGGCGATGAGCGCCATGCCGACGGCGCCCATCACGCCGTTGAACGGCGGCACCGTGACGGGCTTCTTGAGCAGGCCGGCGAAGGCCGCCGCCACCGCATCGTTGTAAGCCGTTCCGCCCTGGAAGTATATGGCGTCGCCGATCCTGCGTCCCCGCACCACGCGGTTCAGGTAGTTCAGCGCGATCGAGTAGGCGAGTCCCGCCAGCAGGTTGGGCAGCGATTCTCCCTTGTGCAGCCACCCGGTTACGTCGCGCTCCATAAAGACGGTGCAGCGCTCGCCGAGCCGCGTGGGGGCATCAGCCGACAGGGCCAGCCTGGCGAACTCGCCCTTGATGCTTATGCCCAGTTTCTCGGCCTGTTCCTCCAGGAATGAGCCCGTGCCGGCGGCGCAGGCTTCGTTCATGGCGAAGTCCACGACCACGCCGTTCTCGATGGAGATGAACTTGGAGTCCTGCCCGCCGATCTCAAATATGGTGTCCACGGGCGTGGAGTGCTCGGTGGCGCTGACGTGCAGCGCGCCGGTCTTGTGGGCCGTGATCTCGTCGTTGACCACGTCGGCGCCCACCAGCTCGGCGATCAGTTCACGGCCGCTCCCGGTGGTGCCGACTCCCTCGACCACCAGGCGGCTTCCCCACTCGCGCTCCAACTCGGCCAGACCCTGTTGCACGGCCTCGACGGGACGGCCGGCGGTGCGCAGGTAGACGTCGTGGATCACGCGGCCCTGCTCGTCCATGGCGACCACGTTGGTGGACACCGAACCGATGTCGATTCCCAGGTAGGCGGGGACCGGCCCGCCGTCCGGCGGAGGCACGTACCTGGCGACGTGCTCGCGGAGCAGAACCACGTTCTCCATCGAGAGCGGCGCCGCCGGCTGCAGCTGGCCTTCCGCCGCGTGCTGGCTCAACCGGTGTATGTCGCGGAAGGTGCGCTTGCGACGCTCCTCGGCCTCCAGCATGGCGGCGCCCACCGCGCCGCACCAGGCGTACAGCTCCGGCACGCGCAACTCCTGCTCGCCGAGACCGAAGGTCTCGCGCAGGGCCTGCGTCACGCCGCTGTTCTGGGACACCGCGCCCACCAGCGCCACCGGCGCGACCACCTCGCGGCCCTTGACGATGCTGGAGCGGAAGTTGCGCGCCACCGCGTCGCACAGCCCCCGCAGGATCTCGGGCGGCGAATAGCCCTTCTGCTGAGCGTGGATCATGTCCGACTTGGCGAACACCGAGCAGCGCCCCGCGATGCGAGCGGCTGAGCTGGCGGTGCAGACGATGGCGCCCATCTCTTCGGTCGCGTAGTTCATCCGCAGCGCCTGCTGATCCAGGAAGGAGCCGGTACCGGCGGCGCACTCGCCGCTGCGGTCGTAGTCCGCGATGCCGGCGCGGCCGGTCTCGGGCTGCGGCTCCAGGCGGATGTACTTGGAACTCTCCCCGCCCAGTTCGAAGACCGTGCGCACCTCCGGGTGGAATGCGCCGATCATGCGGGACACCGCCTTGAACTCGTTCTCGAAGTAGATGCCGAGAATCCTGGCGATGGTGCGGCTGCCGGAACCGGTCACGCGTATGCCTTCGATGTGCTTTTCCGGGACCGCCTCGTAGAACTCCTGGAGCAGGTCGAAGGTGGACTGGATGGGACTGCCCGAGATGCGGCGGTACTCGGAGATCACCAGTGGCCGGCCGGCCAGGGCGGGGGTGTCCTGCCAGAGCCGGAAGGACCTCTTCAGCGCGCACAGGTGGTCGAGCAGCGGGCGGTCCTCCGGCTGGCCCAAGGCGGCGAGCTTCAGACTGATAGCGCCTATGTCCAAGCCGATGTTTATTCCCATTACCGTCAATGATAGCCGAGGCGGGGGGCTGGGGGAGCGGTTGAGCGCCTAACGGCCGGTTTTGGGGGTTGAGGGAGGCGGTTAGGGGACCGAACGGAGCGGCTGATGCGAGCGTTGCACTGCGCTCGATGGCCCCGGCGGCAGTGTGTTATCGTTTGTCTACAATGACATCCGACATCCCGCTTTCGCGCCGCGCGTTTCTGGGGACTGCGGCCGGCGGCGCCGCGCTGCTGGGGCAAACGGCGCAGCCGCCACAGGTCATGCGCCCCGTCATCCGCGGAACCCGCTGGGCGGCAGCCTCCATGAAGCCGGAGGCCACGCTGGCCGCCGAGAGCGTTCTGCGGGCCGGGGGGAACGCCTTTGACGCCACCGTCGCCGGGCAGGCGGTGCTGGCGCTCACCGACGCCGCCATGAACGGAGTGGGAAGCGACGCCGTGGCGCTCGTTTACGAGGGGCGCACCGGGAAGGTGTGGTCGCTCAACGCCGAGGGCACGGCGCCGAAGCTGGCCACCATAGAGTGGTACAAACAGAACCATAAGGGCACGCTGCCGGTGAACGACACGCTGCTCGCGGGCACGGTTCCCGGCATCGTGGACGCCTGGTACATCCTGCTGGAACGCTGGGGGACGTTGAGCTTCGCCGAGGTGCTGGCCCCCGCTATCGAAATGGCGCAGAAGGGGTTCCCGCTGAACGACCGGCTGGCCAGAGCCATGCGCACCACCAGGAAGCTGAAGCAGTACCCCACCAGCGTGGCGCTCTACCAGCCCGGGGGCCGGGAGTTCCAGGGAGGCGACATCTTCCGCAACGAGGACGTGGCAGGCACGCTCCTCCGCATGGTGGAAGCCGAGAGGCAGAACGCCTCCAGGGGCCGCAGCGAGGCGCTGCGGGCGGCCCGCGACCGCTTCTACAAGGGCGACATCGCCCGCGAGATGGCGGAGTTCTCCGAGCAGAACGGCGGCCTGTTCCGCTACGAGGACTTCGCCTCATACACAGCCAAGGTGGAGGAGCCGGTCCACATCGACTACAGGGGTTACCGGGTCCACAAGAACCCGTCGGCCACCCAGGGGCCGGCCGAGCTGTTCATGCTGAACATCCTGGAGACGTTCGACCTCAAGGCCATGGGCCTCAACTCGCCCGACTACATACACACCTCGGTGGAAGCCGCCAAGCTGGCCTTCGCCGACCGTGACAAGTACCTCGGCGACATGGACTTCATCGAGATCCCCTACCAGGGGCTGCTTTCCAAGGAGTACGCCAAAGAGCGGCGGCGGCTGATAGATCCCAGGAAGGCGTCGCTGAAGCTGCGGCCGGGTGTGCCCGAGAAGTTCATCCAGGGCATGCAGCCGCTGGTCCGGCCGATGGATTACACCGTGAAGGGCGAGGCGGACCACGCGGGCGATACCAGCTACATCGCGGTGGTGGACCGCGACCGGAACATGGTCTCGCTCACCCCCAGCCTGCACACGGAGTTCGGGACCGGCGTGGTCATGGGGAGGCTGGGTTTCAGCTTCAACTGCCGCGGCGACTACTTCTCGCTGACGCCCGGCCATGCCAACGCCCTCGAGCCGGGCAAGCGTCCCCGCAGCACGCTGCAATCGACGCTGGTCACCAGGGACGGCCAGCCCTTCCTGGTTACCGGGAGCCCAGGCGGAGACGACCAGTGTCTGCGCACATTGCAGACCTTCCTGAACATGGTCGAGTTCGGATTGAATGTCCAGCAGGCCATCGAGGCGCCGCGGTACTCCACGCGCGCGTTTCCTTCCTCCACCTACCCATTCGTCATGTATCCCGCCGACCTGGTGCTGGAGCGGAGGATTCCAGAGGAGACACGTAAGGCGCTGGCCTCCAGGGGCCACAAGGCGCAGCTTCAGGGAGAGTGGTCGCTGGGGTCGAACGCCGCCATCACGGTTGATCCGGAAACGGGCGTGCTGAGCGCGGGCGCCGACCCGCGCGTGGACGCCTGCGCCCTGGCCTGGT
This sequence comes from Solibacteraceae bacterium, assembly GCA_037440765.1. Classification (GTDB taxonomy): domain Bacteria; phylum Acidobacteriota; class Terriglobia; order Bryobacterales; family Bryobacteraceae; genus DTKY01. The sequence goes on along the minus strand of JBBITL010000018.1, from coordinate 121,129 downwards.
AGCCGCCGCTCACGGCGCATCCGGCCGGCAGGGGGGCGTTGTCCTGAACCGCCGTGCAGTTCCTGCCGCGTTGCTTGCCTTGATAGAGACCGCGGTCCGCAAGTCCGAGCAGCTCACCGGCGCTCACACCCGGCCTCCACGGGGCGACACCGAAGGTGGCGGTGGCGCCGTATGTTCCCGCCGCGCTCTGGAACCGGTCCTCCTCGAACCGCTTGCGGATACGCTCGGTGCAGACCGCCGCCTGGTCCGGCGTGGCGCCGGGGAGCACGATGAGGAATTCGTCGCCGCCCAGCCGGGCGGGGGTATCACTCGTGCGGGTTCCTTCCCGAAGCCTGGCGCTGAAAGCGACGAGGACCTCATCTCCCGCGCCGTGACCGTAGGTGTCGTTTATGGCCTTGAACTGGTCCAGGTCGCAGACGCAAGCCGACAGCGGGGCACGGCTCTCTTCCGCCTGCCGGACAGCCTCCTCCAGGGCCGCCAGCCCGCTTCTGCGGTTCATCAGACCGGTGAGCGCATCGTAGGAGGCTTCCTGGCACAGCCGTTCCTCCGCGGTCTTGCGTTCCGTGATGTCCAGCACTGTCCCGATGATCCGTTCCACCTGCCCGCGGTTGTAGATGGGCGACCCCTGGGCGTGGATGTGTTTCTGACGCCCGTTCGGGCAACGGATCCGCAAGTCCAGCTTGTAGCTGCGGCCCGCCGCAATGGCCTGCTGGACCGCGCGGTCGAAGGCGCGGACATCGTCTGGGTGGATGCTGAGAAGAATATCGGCGAAATCCGGCTCTTGCGAGCCGGGCTTCAAACCGAAGATGAGGAAAGTCTCCTCGGACCAGCGGATTTGATCATTTACCAGGTCGTATTCCCAATCACCGATTCGCGCCAGCGTCTGGATTTCCTTGCGCCGGCGCTCACTGGCAGCGAGCTCCGCTTCAAGTTGCGCGGCCCGCGCCCGCTCGCGCAGGAGCCGGGCCTGGAGCCGGCGCAAGACTCCGCAGGCCGACAGAGCCGCGGACGCAGGCGACGTCAACCGGCTCACGGCTCAAGCCCAGTCGCCGGGTCCAAACTGCGGCCCGGGTGACGGCCAAGGCGAGCGTTCCTCAATGACTTGACCAGTATTTCGCTCGGCATCACGCCATCCGCCCACGATTCTCAGCCGGGGAACCCGGAAGTTGTTGCCTCCACACTGATGTGTCCTGTCCCAACCTCCACCGCCACCCGTCGCCAGAAGTCGCCGCCGATCTCCTCCCGGTCCACGAGCAAGCCCGTCTTCCACAGGGACTTCCGTACAGCCAGGTAGTTCCTCTTGGCCATCTGCGCTGCCCCCTCAATGCTCGCCCCGCCGGCCACACGGACAACCAGCCGCGCCTCCTCCGCTCCCAGACCGGCAACAGTCCGGACAACCGCGTCAAGGCCGCAGCGGCCATCGCCGCCGGCTGGAGACGGGGCTTCGGAGTATCCATTGTCCAGGCCAAAGTGCAGCAGACCTGCAACCCTTACCGCAGGGTCGTACAGGGCGATTGCGATGGTGCTTCCCACGTCGGGGGCGACCAGGACATCGTCTTCATCCGCGCTGACCCGGTACTCACCGACGCCCACGGGACGGCCCGTGGCGCTCCTTCCATCTGAGATCATCAATCCCGCCTCAAAGTCTGGTCGAGCCTGTGCCCTCAGCGGACAGAGAGGCCCGGCTCCATGAAGACATATCGACAGAAGCCTCAGACTAGTGAACACCGGCTGCGCAAGCCGGAGCCGCGCCGGAGGGATTGGAAGCGCCCGTCAAGGTCCCTGTAGAATAAGAACCTCATGCCGCAGACGCTGTGGA
>JBBITL010000018.1:90000-119217 GCA_037440765.1 Solibacteraceae bacterium | reverse complement strand
ATGCTGTTCGCCTGGCACTACTTCCTGTACTGCTCAACGGTGCGTTTTTTCGGCATCAAGGGCAGGGGCGGCCGGGGCGCGGTTGCACTGGCCTGCCTGCTGCTGCCGGCCGGCATCTTTCTCTCCATGCTGGTGGTCCGGCGGCTGGAGGGGGGGCTTGCCAGGGGCTTTTACACCGTCTCCATGCTGTGGATCGGCGCGGGGCTGGCGTTGCTGCTGTTCTTTGTGCTGGCATGGGCCGGCTGGGGGCTTTCCCGGTTCCACAACCCGCGGCTGAGCCCGGCCGTCTTCGGCGCGGCGGCCATCCTGGCGGCGTGCATCTACTCCGCCTACGGAGTCTGGAACGCCGCCCACCCGCGCGTGAAGGAGATCACCGTGGGCATGAGGGATCTTCCGCCGGGCTGGCAGGAACGCCGGCTGGTGCAGATCAGCGACGTGCACCTGGGGATGATCTTCGACGCGGACTTCATGGAGAGCGTGGCCAGGCGGGTCAACGAACTGAAACCGGCCGCGATATTCATCACGGGGGATCTGTTCGATGGCGGGGACCTGGAACTGGACAGCTTCGCTGATCCGCTCAGCCGGTTGGAGGCCCCGCTGGGAGTCTACTTTGTCACGGGCAACCACGAGACGTACCTGGGAGTGGACAGGGCGCTGGCGGTGGTGAGGCGGGCCGGCATCCGCGTGCTCGACGATGAGATGGTCACGCTCGACGGCTTGCAGATCGTGGGCCTCAGCTATCCCGCCAGGGGCGCGTCAAAGGACATCGGCGGCGCCATACGCCGGATCCCTGGCTTTGATCCGGAACGGCCGTCAGTGCTGCTATACCACAGCCCGAGCAGAATACCCGAGGTTAAGGCGGCGGGAATCCGCCTCCAGGTGAGCGGGCATACCCACCACGGCCAGTTGTTTCCGGTGCACCTGGCCACGCGGGCGATCTACGGAAAGTACCACCGGGGGCTGAACGTCGAAGAGGACTTCGCCGTGTATACCTCGCCCGGGACCGGCTCCTGGGGGCCGATGATGCGCACCGGCAACACGCCGGAGATCACTCTCATCCGGCTTCACGGCTATTCCCGGGCGCCGTAGATGATGGTGGCCACCGCGCCTTCGCCGCCCGAACCAATGGACGCCGTGACGCTGCGGCCTGACTGCGCCACGCCTGTGATCACCGAAGTGGAGCCGCCGTCGCCGGGCATCGAGTTTCTCTCAACCTGAATGATGGAGGCGCCGCAGTCGGTGCAGAATGCCAGGAGCGATCTCCTCACTCCGCGTCGATGAAGTAGTAGCCGATCATGTGGCAGATCGTCAGGTGAGCTTCCTCGATGCGGCCCATGTGCGTCTCTTTCACCTGCAAGTTGAGATGCGCCAGGGGTCCGAGTTTGCCGCCGTCGCGGCCGGTTAGCGCCAGCGAGCGGCAGCCGGCCGAGTTGGCGTATTCGACCGCCCGCAGGACGTTGGGGGAATTGCCTGATCCGCTGATCGCCATCAGGAGGTCCGCGGGCCGGGCGAAGTTCTTCAGTTGTTCGACGAAGACGCTCTCGTAGCCGACGTCGTTGGCGTAGGCGGTGATCGTGGACATCGAATCGGCCAGCGAAAGGATCCTGAAGCGGGACGCGCGGCCGTAGCTGGCGCCCTTGAGCATGTCGGTGACAAAGTGCGAGGCCGCCGCCGCGCTGCCGCCGTTGCCGCAGACGAAGACCGAGCGGCCTTCGTCGCGCGCCTGGCGGAACCACTCGATAGCCTGGCCGACTTTCTCGAGGTCGATGGTTTCGAGGGCGGCGCGGTACTGCGCGAGATACTCACGCGGGAAGGAATTCATTCTTGTTTCCCCTCTGCGAAGGCCTTCCGGGCCAGCGCCAGCACCCCCCATAATACACTGTCGTCACCCAGCGCCGCTGCGGCAACGTCGATGCGGGCGCGTGACCAGCCCGTAACCTGCCGCCTGAGCTCCTCGCGCAACGGCGACAGCAGCGCCAGGCCGGCCTTCGAGACGCCGCCCCCTATGACGATGCGCGCCGGGTTGAGAAGCATGACGGCGGACTTCAGGCCGAGTGCAAGGTCGGCCACATAGCGGCGCACGAAGTCCGGTTCCTTAAGGAGCGCCTCAGCCGCGCGCCCGTGGTCGCGCTCCAGCCACAGCCCGGAGCACATGCGCTCCAGGCAACCCTGCGCGCCGCACAGACAACCTGGTCCGTCCGGCCGCACGGTGAGATGGCCGATTTCGCCAGCGTAAGAATCGGCGCCGCGGTACACGTCGCCGCCGATGATGACGCCCCCGCCGATGCCGGTGGAGATCGTCACATAGAGAACAGGATCGTAGCCGGCGCCGGCGCCGTAAATGGCCTCGCCGAGGGCGCCCAGGTTGGCGTCGTTGTCCATGACGGCGCGGATGCCGGTTTCGCGCCGCACCCACGCCGGCAGATCGAAGTCCTGCCAGCCGCCGACGTGCGTGGACAGGGCGATACGCTGCGCGGCGAAATCGACAGGTCCTCCGAAGCCTATGCCGCAGGCGTGGAACTGCCGCCCGGCCCGCCAGCGCGCCATGATATCGCGCAGTTGCCCGAGCATCCAGTCCCGTCCACCGTCGCGGTCGGTCGCACGGGACTCCCGCCGGGCGATGCGCTCTCCCGCGAAGGCCGCCATGGTGAACTTAGTGCCGCCGACGTCAATGGCGAGAGTGTTCATCGGTCCCGGCAGCGGCCTCCAGCACTTCCCTTGGCGAGGCTGTGCCCGTTCCCTTCTTCATGATCGTAATCGAGGCGACCAGGTTGCCGAAGCGAACCGCATCCGCCGGTGACCCGGTCACGGCCAGGGCCAGGGCAGCGCCCGCCGAGAAACTGTCTCCGGCGCCGCAGATATCCAAGGGTTTCGCGACGGGGAGTGCCGCAACCGGCATCAGGCCTGCGGGTTCCACAAGCAGTGCGCCCTCACTTCCCATAGTAACCACCATGAACGGGGCCCGGGCGTGCTCTCGCAGCTTCGGGTAGTCGATGCCGCCAAAGAGGCGAAGGCACGCCGCGTCCGCCTCCTCACGGTTGGGCTTGATGATCACCCGCCGGAACTCGTGTATGTGCTTGCGCGAGTCGGCCCAGAAGATCTTCTCCGGATGGCGAAGGGCCAGGTTGGCAAGGAGCCGCCGAACGGCGGGCGTGACGACTCCCTGGCCGGTCTCCGCCTGGTCCGAGATGAGGATCACATCGAAGCCGGCGGCCACGGATTCGAGGCGGTCCAGGACCTGCCGCTCGACCTCGGCAGGCAGGGGCTGCGTTGAGATGAAGTCGATGCGGGGCTGGTCCTCGATTCCCGTCCCGGCGTTGATGAGCTTGGTGTAGGTGAACGTGGGAACTGAGCGGACAGTCCCCAGGAGCGTCTCGCAGGGGAGGGCGCGCCGGAGTTCGTGACCGTGGCCGTCGTCGCCGATCACGCCGAGAACGGCCGCGCGCGCGCCCAGGGCTACCAGGTTGTTGGCGACCGTGCCGCCGCCGCCGGCGCTTACATCGGTCCTTACCACGCCGATGCGGGGGATGCCGGTCTCGCGTGACGGTTCGCTCGTGGCGGGGTCGTAAGTGCACCAGCGGTCCAGGCAGACGTCGCCCACCACCAGCGCGCTGAGACGCGGCAAGCCGGCCAGTATTTGCGCGGCGGTCATGTCAGCTTGAGCAGAGCGCGGCGCAGCGCGGGGAGCGTCGCGCGGTGGTCGCCCCGGAAGTAGAAGCCCGCGCCGCCGCCGGCGACGGTGCGCTCCAGGAGCGTCTTCCTGGGCCGGAAGTAATAGCCCGGATCGCCGGCCAGATCGAATACTGCGGTCACGAAGTCCGTTATGCGCCGCCCCTGCTGGTGGGCCGCGTTTCGCGCCATGGCCAGGGCTTTCAGAAAGACCTCGGGCGCCATGACGGCTGATCCGAAGCTAAGCGCGGCGCCTCCCTCCAGCCTTTCAACTGCGCGGGCAAAGATCAGGAAGTCGCGGTAGCTGGCCGCGCCGAGAGCCGCGCCGTCACAGTTCGGGTGCTGGTGGATGATGTCATAGCCCACGCCGACGTGCACTGTTGCCGGCACGCCCGCCCGGTACGCCGCGGCCAGCAGGCTGAGGCGGCGGTGGGGATAATCGCTGGACTCCAGGCGGCGTCCGGCGTTTTCGCCGAGGCCCATGTCGTCGCGGGCGGCCTCGACGATCCAGTCGTTAAGCTCACCGGTCTCCTTCCATAAGCCGAACTCGCCGGTTTGGATGTAGTTGGCCACGCTCTCGGTGGTGGCCCCGATGCGGGCCAGTTCGTAGTCGTGGATGACGCCATCGCCGTTGAGCGCGATGTGATCGATCAGACCGCGCTCGAGAAGATCGATGATGTGACGGCTGACGCCGGCGCGGATCAGGTGCGCGCCCGCCATGAGGATGCGCGCCGAGCCTGTGGCCTGGGCGCGCACCAGGCGCCGGGCGACCTCGGTGAGGCGATAGTCCTCAAACGGCGGGGGTTCGTCCTCAAGCGACAGCCAGTGGCCGAGTTCAAGGCCGCTCACCCGCTCCGCCAGCGGCCGCAGCTTCAGGCGCGATCTATCGAATACTTGAAATCTGGAGCTCATGAACCCGATCTGCCAGCCGGGCGGCGCCGGGCGGACGTCCGCCCCGGAAAAGCCGTCCCCTTTGAACAACAGCGGCTCGCCGGAAGGACATGTCGAACTCGCCGATGGCCACGGCATCTACCCGGCTGTCAACGACCACGGCGGCTTCCAGCCCGCTTCTGCCCCGCCGGCTCCTCTCCCGGCCTGATTGGTGGCGCACAGCGTCATGCACCGCCCTGGTCAACGACACCCCGCGCAGCCGCGCCAGCTTCGCCGCCAGCGCGCGGACCTCCGGTTCATTGACATTCATAGACATCGCAGCACCATGGTGGACCAACTCTCTGCCGTTCTACCATCAGACACACCCGCCGGCTGTGGCATGCAGGATGGCGCGGGCGACGGTTTCCACCTCTCCGGGCGTCAGCTCAGGGTAGAGCGGCAGGCTGAGGACCTCTCGCGCGGCGCGCTCGGTCTCAATCAGAGTGCCGGAAACGGCAATCCTCCCCCGGTAGGCCGGCTGCTGGTGCACGGGGACGGGGTAGTGTACGAGCGTCCCGATCCCCTGCGTCTGAAGGTAAGACCTCAGACCGTCCCGGTCCGGTGCCCGCACCACATACTGGTGGCGCCCGTGCAGGCAGCCAGCCCGGGTCCCAGGCAGGCCCAGGGAGCTTCCGCCAAGCAGGCTGTCGTAGGCCTGGGCGATTCGCCGGCGGGCGGCATTCTCAGCGTCGAGGTGGCGCAGTTTCACCCTCAGGACAGCGGCTTGCAGTTCGTCTAGCCGGGTGTTCATCCCGGCCGACTCGCTCACATACCTTTCCCGCCAGCCGTACTCGCGCAGGCTCCTGGCGCGGGCGGCCAGTTCCTGGTCGCTTGTGACCAGGGCGCCGCCGTCTCCCAGCGCCCCCAGGTTCTTGGTGGGGTAGAAGCTGAATGCCGCCATGTCTCCCCAGCAGCCAGTCTTGCGCCCGCCAATGGCGGCCCCGTGCGACTGAGCGCAGTCCTCGATCACCCGCAGCCGGTCGCGCCGCGCGATCTCCATGATCGCCGGCATGTCCGCTGGATGGCCGTACAAGTGAACCGGGATCACGGCCCTCAACCGCCTGTTCCGGTGGCTTCGCAAAGCTGCATCCAGGCAGGCCGGATCCATGGTGAAGGACACGGGGTCTATGTCGACCAGAAGCGGCTCGGCGCCAGCCAGTTCAATGGCGGCAACCGTTGCCACTGCGGTATGGGAAACGGTGACGACGGTGTCGCCCGGGCCGATGCCGCACGCGCGCAGCGCAAGCTGCAAGGCATCGGTGCCGTTTCCGGCCCCGATGGCGCCGGCGGCGCCAAGCCAGGCGGAGAACTCCCGCTCGAAGGCTGAGACCTCCTGTCCCAGTATGTAACGTCCCCGGCGCAGCACTTCCGAGATAGCCGCCTCGATCCCGGCGGCGTGGGCCATATAGTTCGCCCTGGGGTCGGTCTGGGGGATCTTCAAAGCCGTCATGGCGGTTGTTCTTCAGAGATACCTGGACAGGTGCTCGCGGTAGTAAGCGAGTGTCCGAGCCAGCCCTTCGCGCAGCGGCACCGCGGGCCGCCAGCCGAGCGCGGAACGGATGGCGCTGTCGTCGGAGTAGTAGTCGCCGATATCGATGCACTTGCGGTCCGGGGGGAACGGCCGCACCTGGTAGGCGCCCCCGCCGTTGATCTCAACTAGCATGTCAGCCAGCTCCTTGAGGCTGACGACGCAGTCGCCTCCAAGGTTGAAGATGCGTCCGCATGAGGCCTCGCTGGCCGCGGCCAGGAGCATCGCGTCAACGACGTCATCGACGTAAGTGAAGTCACGGAGCTGCTGGCCATCCCAGACCTCGAAGGGTTTCCCCTCGACCAGCAGCCTGATCCAGATGCCCAAAAAAGTCTGGCGCGCGCACTTCACCCTCATGCACGGTCCGTAGGTGTTGGTAAGCCGCAGAGAGCAGGACGGCATGCCGAAGACCTTGCTGTAGAGGATGTGATACCACTCGCCGGCCATCTTGTGGATGCCGTTGATGTCGACCGGCCGCAGCAGATGTCCCTCGTCGACGGGGAGGGAGTCGGGTTTCCCGTAGATCTGGCGGGTGCCGGCGTACACGGTCTTGATGCCGGGGTTATGGCTGCGGCACGCTTCGAGAATGTAGAGTTGCGCTCGGCAGTTGATCTCCAGGTCCGTGTAGGGATCCTGCATTGAGTCCAGGTGGCTGGTCTGGCCGGCGAGATTGAACAGGTAGTCCTGGCCCTTGACCAGGTAGCCCATGCTGTGGGCGTCCCGGACGTCGGAGATGTTGACGGTGACCATCCGCTCGATTCCGTCAATGTTGAACAGGTTTCCGCCGTATTCGGGAATGAGGCTATCGAGCAGCGTCACCCTGGCGTCCATCTTCACCAGCCGCCGGGCCAGGTTCGAGCCGATGAAGCCCAGCCCTCCGGTGATCAGGACCCGGCGTCCCTGAAACGCGTTGCTGATATCGCTGTGCATAGGCGGATCAGGTCAGGCGTAGTAGCGTGCCGGCGTGACCTTGGGGCGCGGCTCTCCTATGGCAACCATACGCTCGATCAACCTGGCTTGCAGCTCGTCGGCGACCGTCCGGTGGGTGCCGCGTCCGACCAGGTTGACCAGCTCGTGGGGATCGCTGTAGAGGTCGTACAGATAGCGCTCGGTGTACTCGGCCGAGGAAGGCTCCATGCCGGGGGCGTTGGGGTTGAAGATACAGTACTTCCAGCGCTCGGTGCGGATGGCCCGCTGGAGGGCTTCCTCCCTCATCTGCACGAAGATCTCGTTTGACCAGCCGGTGGAGCCGCCGCCGGCCAGCTTCATCAGGCTCCGGCCCTGCATGGCGGACGGGACTTCAATTCCGGCGGCATCCAGGAGAGTCGGCGGCAGGTCAACGATGCTCACCAGTTCGGGCACAACCCGGCCGGCCCCGAAGCCCGGGCCGCCGATCACCAGCGGGATGCGGATGGAGGCATCGTGGCAACTACGCTTGTACTCCGGATTGCGGGTCCGGAAGTGGCATCCGTGATCCGTGGTGAACACCACGATGGTGTTCCGGCCGAGATTCTGATCCTCCAGCTCTTTGAGCAGGCGTCCTAAGCACTCGTCAAGGCGGGCGATGATGCCGTAGTAGTCCGGCAACTGGGATTTCCAGTCTCCCGGAAACGGGGCGAGGTCCGGCGGAATGTGGAAGTTGTTGCGATAACGGTCGGCGTAACCCTCCGGCGCTATGTACCGGTTGGCGTCGTTCTGGTGATGGGGCTCGAGATAAGAGAGGAACAGGTAGAAGGGTTGCTGTTTGCGCTGGCGGATGAAATCGACGGCCAGGTCGGTCAGGAAATCGACGCGGTATTTGTTGAACTCCACGGCGCGGTTGGCGGCGTCGAACATCCTTCCCTGGAATGCGCCGGAGCTCCATTCCAGCGCGTCGGCGGCGGCCCAGTACTCGTCGTAGCCGCCGCGGCGTTCGAGCGGGACCGGTTTTTCGCGGGTGGCGGCCAAGTGCCACTTCCCTATGTAGCCGGTCTGGTAACCGGCCCGCTTGAAGTAGTGCGCCAGGGTCTGCTCGTCATCCCTGAGAACCAGGTTGTTGCGGATGACGCCGGTAGTTGTGGGGTACTTTCCGGTCTGTATGGAACTGCGAGCGGGCGCGCAGACCGGCTGCGCGGTGAAGGCCCGCTCGAAGCGGACGCCGCCCCTCGCCATGCGGTCCAGGTTGGGGGTCAGGTCCATGGGACTGCCGTAGGCCCCGACCGAATCCCAGCGCTGCTGGTCGGTGTAAACCACAAGGACATTGGGGCGCGCGGCGGAGGCCGGCAGCTGGGCCGCTGACAGCGCACCGATGCCTGCGGTTCCGAAAAAGCTCCTCCTGTCCATGACACCTCCTCTCCGCCGCGAGAGCTAGGTCTTGGGCGGCGGCATCAGCTCGGGCGGGAACTCGGCGGCCTTGGACCGGCCGGGGTGGCGCAGGTTCGATGTGCCGCCGCTGTCTGGCCATAGCGGCATGTTCAGGCCGCCGGTCTCCGCCAGCACCGCGAACAGGCGCTTGCGCATCTCGGCGGCCGTCTGCCGGTGCTCGGCGCTGAAGATCAGGTTGTTCGACTCCAGCGGGTCTTCCTGAAGATCGTAGAGCTCGTCGATGTCCCAGACGCCGTGGCAGCGGATGAACTTGTAGCGGTCCGTGCGGAGGGCGTGGACGGTCGGCGTATGCGGGTAATTGCGCTCCCAGTAGTACGCGTAGAGCAGTTCCCTGCGCCAGTCCACATTCTCCCCCCGGACCAGGGGAAGCCAGCTACGGCCGTCCAGCCCCTGCGGGATGGCCACGCCGCAGGCATCCAGCACCGTCGGCATGATGTCCAGGTTGGCCACGGTGGAGCTTACCGTGCGCCCTCCCGAAAACAGCTCCGGACAGCGCGCCAGCAGCGGAACGCGCATGGACTCCTCGTAGGCGGTGCGCTTGTCGATCAGCCCGTGCTCGCCGAAGGCGAAGCCGTTGTCGCTGGTGTAGATGATCAGCGTGGAGTCGAGCTGGCCCCGGCTGGCCAGCTCGCCGAGAACGCGCCCCACGCTGTCGTCGACACCGAGGAGCGCTTCGGCGTAGCGCTTGTAGTACTCGCCGACATCCAGGCTGGAGTGGTACGGATAATCGACGCCGTGCCAGGAGTTGCGCATGTTCTGGACCCACATGGGCCTGTTCCGCGCCATCTTGCCGGTGGCGGCCATGGTGGCAGGGGGGACGAACCTGGCGTCCTTGTAGCGGCCGGCGTGCCGTGCGGCCGGCACAAAGTCCGAATGAACCGCCTTGTGCGAGAGGTAAAGGAAGTAGGGCTGGTTGGGGCCGAGCGTGCGCAGCCAGTCCAGGGCGTAGTCCGTCAGCTCGTCGGTGATGTAGCCCTTCTGCGGAACCCGCTTCCCGTCCACATTGAGGCCGTCCTTGGAAGGCGTGTAAGTTCCCTGCCCGCGGAAGCTGACCCAGCGGTCGAAGCCGGGCTGCGGGGCGTCGTCCGCGTTGCCCATGTGCCACTTGCCGATGAAGGCCGTGCGGTAGCCGGCTTTCTGCAAGAGCTGGGGAAAGAACCTGGTCCCAGGCGGGATGGCGGTGTTGTTGTCCACGATGCGGTGGCGGTGGGCGTAGACGCCGGTCAGGATGGTGGCGCGGCTGGGCGAACACAGCGCGGTTGTGACGCAGGCGCCGCTGAAGTTGGCGCCCTCGCGGGCCAACCGGTCCAGATTCGGAGTCTCCAGGAAGCTCTGACCCTTCAGGAAGCCCACCGCGTCATAGCGGTGGTCGTCGGTCAGGATGAAGATGACGTTTCTCGGCTTGGCCGGCGCCGCAGCCATACGACCGGCCAGCGGCAAGGCAGCCATCTGGGACAACGCTTGACGGCGGTTCATTGGGTCAGGCCTCCCTGGAGGATGTCATTATATCCCCCTTCCGGATGGCAGTACAGTCTCTCAGTCCGGCGCCGGCCGCTGCCGGCGTCAGGCGAAGGGGCTACAATACCCTTGGTAGGCGGCACCGCCCATGACCGAACCAGCGTGTCATGCTTCGCCTTTCAGCGGGAGCTGGTATCCCGGCTCACGCCAGGAACTGGCGGCGCTGATCGAGAGCCTGTGGCGTGAGTCGGAGAAGCGCACCGGCAGGCACGTGCAGCCGGGCGCGGTGGCGTTCGTGGCTCCGCATGCCGGCCTGGCCTACTCGGGCACGGTGGCGGCGGCCGTTTATCGTCACCTGGAGCGCGCGCAGCCGCGAACCGTGATCGTGGCCGGCTTCTCCCACCGCAGCGCTCCGCCTGGCATCTGGATCCCCGAGATAGAAAGCTACTCGACTCCGCTCGGGCGGGTGGAGATCGATCTTGAACTGGCGCGCAAGCTGGCCGCCCGGAGTCCTTTTGGCACGAAGCCCGAATCCCTGGTCTGCGATCACTCCATCGAGATTCAGATCCCTCTGCTGCAAAAGGCGGCGCCCGGCGCCCGCATGGTTCCACTCTGCGTCGGCGGCCTGGGCCAGGACAGACGGCAGGAGGCCGCCAGAGCGCTGGCGGGGGCGCTGTCCTCAGGCACGGTGCTGGTAGCGAGCTCGGACCTCACGCACTACGGCAGCCGCTTCGGGTACAAACCCTTCCCGGCGGACATGCTGGTCGCCGACAGGCTTGGCGATCTTGACGAGGAAGTGATAGAGGCGGCCGGCAGCCTGCGCGAGTGGTTCTTCCTGGAGACGCTGCGCAAGACCGGGGCCACGGTGTGCGGTCACGAGCCGGTCTCGCTGCTGCTGGCCACGGTCCGCGCCCTTGGCGGGGAGGGTGAGATCTTCCAGGCGCTTCTCGACTACCAGACCTCCGGAGACATAACGGGCGACTATCAAAGCTCGGTGAGCTACGCATCGCTGGCCTATTTCCCGCACACGGCACTGGAACTGAGCCGCGAGGCTCAGGCGGCCGTGCTCAAGCTCGCCAGACAAACCCTGGAGGAGTACCAGCGAACGGGCCGGCAGATGCTGCTGGACTTTCCATCCTCAGCGGAGCCCGCGTTGGAGCGCCGGGCGGGGCTGTTTGTGACCCTGCACCAGGACGGGAAACTGCGCGGCTGCCTGGGGAGGACCGCTGCGACGCAATCTCTGGGACGAGCCGTTCCGGAGCTGACCTTGGCCGCCGCCCTGGAGGACACGCGTTTCAAGCCGCTCGCCAGATCGGAGACCGGCGTGGATATCGAGGTGTCCGTGCTGACGCCGCTCAAGCGCCTCCTGGATCGCGGGGAGTTTCAGGTCAACCGCCACGGCGCCGTACTCAAGACACAGGACCGGCAGGGCGTGCTGCTGCCGCAGGTGGCCGCCGGCCGCAACTGGAACGCGGACAAGTTCTTCGAGGCGCTGGCGGCCAAGGCCGGTGTCAAGCCGGACGTCTGCTCCAGTCCGGCCACACGCCTGTACGTGTTCCGGGCGCAGGTTCTCGGCGGGCAGCACTCTCCCTGACGGTCGCGGTTCCGCGCAGGCGCCTATGCGCGCGCAAGCGCCCGTCGAAACGCCGGCAGCGATCTTTCGATGACCTCCATGGGCACGGTGAGCGCCAGCCGGAAGAAACCGGCGCGGCCGAAGCCCGAGCCCGGCACGGCGAGGATGCCCTCGGCGAGCAACATCCGGATGAACGCCACATCGTCGGCGACGGGGGACCTGGGGAAGAGATAGAACGTGCCCTCGGCTCTGGGAACCGCGAAGCCCATGCGCGAGAGAGCCTCGCGCATTCTGTCGCGCCGGTCCTGGTAACTGCTGATATCGGGCCTGACGGCTATGGTCTCGGTGACGACCCGCTGCCACAGCGCGGGCGCGTTCACATAACCGAGCACGCGGGTGGAGAAGGTGCAGGCGTCGGCCAACGGCCCGGCCTCGGGCAGGCGCGGCGAGATGGCGAGATACCCGATCCGCTCGCCGGGTATGGCGAAGGTCTTGGACCAGGAGTTGGCGATGACCGTCCGGCGCACCAGAGACGCGACCTCCGGATGCACGCAGCCATCGAACACCAGGGGCGTGTATGGCTCATCGCTCAGCACCGTGACGGGGTGATCCAGGCCGTCGACCATGCGGCCCAACTCGCGCATCAACCCCTCGGGGTAGACCCTGCCGGTGGGGTTGTTGGGCGTGTTGAGGATGATCACCTTGGTGCGCGGCGTGACGGCTTCCGCAATCCGGCCAACCACGGGCAGGAAGTCCTCACCGGTCTCCACGGTGACCATGCTTCCTTGGTGGTTCTGGACGTAAAACGGATACTCGGAGAAGTAGGGCGCCAGCACGATCACCTCGTCGCCGGGGTCGAGCACCGAGTGGAGGAAGGTGTTGCAAGCCCCGGCGGCGCCAGCCGTCATCAAAATATTCTGAGCAGTGAACGGCAGTCCCGTCCTGCCCGCCAGGTGTGCCGCAACCGCCTGGCGGGCCGCCGGAAACCCCGCGTTCGGCATATAGCCGTGAATCCGGGGCGGATGTTCGGCCGCCAGGCGCGCCAGCGCTTCCAGAACCGGCGCGGGAGGATCGGCGTCGGGATTGCCCAGCGTGAAGTCGAAGACGTTCTCGGCCCCGCGCTCGGCCTTGAGCCGCGCGCCTTCCTCGAACATGCGGCGGATCCAGGAGGCGCCTTGCGGTTGCCCTGAGACCTTGCGGGCGACGCTCACCGCCGGCGCTCCGGAGCGGCGATCTCCATGTTCTGAACCACGTTCCGGATTGTAGCAGTCCCGGGCCGGCAGATCCTGGATAATGGAATGTGCTCAGCCGCCGGCATCAGCGCATCGTGGTCCTGGTTGGCCTGCCGGGCTCCGGCAAGTCAACATACCTGGAACGACTGGGCGTCTCCGCGCTTTCTTCAGATGCCGTGCGGGCTCTGCTCGCCGACGACCAGACCGACCAGAGCATCCACCACGAGGTGTTCGCCACCATCCGCTACCTGTTGAGACGGAGGCTGGCGCTTGGAAAGCCGGTCACCTACATCGATGCCACGAACCTCACTCCGCGCGAGCGCAGGCCCTACGTGCGAACGGGGCAGATGTGCGGATGCCCGGTCGAGGCGGTGTTCTTTGACCTGCCGGTCGCGGTCTGCATGGAGCGCAACCGCCGCCGCGACCGCGTGGTCCCGGCGGAGGTGATGGAGCGCATGGCGGCGAAACTGGTCCCTCCCGCGGTCGAAGAGGGCTTCTCCGAGATCACCGTCGTACGCGGGTGAATCAAGCGCGGACGTACAGCCCCATGCGGCTCTTGACGAGGTCCACGGTGGCGTTGGCCAGCGGGGCGACACGCTCGGCGCCATCGCGCAGCACACCGTCCAGGTAGCCCGGCTCGGAGGCGATCCGGCCGTAGCGCTCCTGGAACGGTTCCAGATGTGAGATCACCATATCCGCCACCTGCTTTTTGAGTTCGCCGTAACGCATGCCGGAGAAATGCGCCCGCATCTTCCCGTCCGGCCATTCGGCGAAGGCCTGGAAGATATTGAGCAGGTTCTCGACGCCCGGCCCGAGGCCGCTGAAATCGACGGCCGGATTCGAGTCCGTGGTGGCGCGGGCGAACTTCTTGCGGATGACGTCGGCTGGATCCAGCAGGCCGATGGCGTGCCCGGCGCCCGGCTCGGACTTGCTCATCTTCTTGAGCGGGTCGTCCAGACCCATGACGCGCGCGCCCACTGCGGGCAACCTGGTCTCCGGGACGACGAAGGTGTCCCCATAGACAGAGTTGAACCTCTGGGCGATGTCGCGGGTCAGTTCCAGGTGCTGCGTCTGGTCGTCACCGACCGGCACGATCGCCGCCTGGTAGAGCAGAATGTCGGCGGCCATCAGCACGGGGTACTGGAACAGGCCGTCGCCGACGGTCTCCTGTTGCTCCGACTTGGCCTTGAACTGGGTCATGCGGCTCAGCCAGCCCATGGGCGTCACGCAGGTCAGCATCCAGGCCAGCTCGGCATGCGCCGGAACCGACGATTGCACCATGACGGCCGACAGCTTCGGATCTACGCCCGCAGCCAGAAACAACGCGGCGATCTCCCGGGTCTTCGCCAGCAACTCCCTGGGCTCCTGGTAAACGGTGACGGCGTGCAGGTCCACGATGCAATAGATGCACTGGTAATCGTGTTGCAGGCGGACCCAGTTCTTCAGCGCGCCGAGGTAGTTGCCTATGTGAAGGTTGCCGGAAGGCTGGACGCCGGATAGAACTCGCGGTTTCATGCTAAAAAGGGTCGGACTACCCATCCTACGCGATGCTTGATCTTCAGACAAACCCGCGCGAGGCGGTCATTGAGAAATGGGTGTACGGAGGCCGCGGCCTGGCGCGCGTGGACGGCCGTGCCTGGCTGATTCCCTACACGCTTCCGGGAGAGACGGTGCGAGCGGAGCCGGCGCGGGAGAGGCCGGGGCTGATCGAGGGCGGACTGGTGGAGGTCGTGACACCCTCGCCGGAGCGCCGCGAGCCGCAGTGTCCGTACTTCGGCAAGTGCGGCGGCTGCCACTACCAGCACGCCGCGTACGAGTACCAGCTCGCGCAGAAGCGGGAAGTGCTCAGGGAGGTGTTCCGGCGTGTGGGCAAGCTGGAGGCTCCGGAACAGATCGAGACGGTCTCGGCCTCACCCTGGGAGTATCGCAACCGGGTCCAGTTGCACCTGGCCGGCGGGGGGATCGGCTTTCTGGAATCCGGCTCGAACCGGCTGTGCCCCGTCGAGCGCTGCCCGGTCGCGTCCCCCGGGATAAACCTGGCCATGGCGGCGCTGCGCCGAATGGCGCGCGATCCGCGGTTCCCGCGGTTCATCCGCACACTGGAGTTGTTCACCAACGGCGCCGAGGTGCAGGCGAACGTGCTCGCGAGCGAGCGCCCGGTGGCGCGGCGCTTCTTCGACTGGTGCGCCGAGAGCATCCCGGGCGCGACCCTGGGCGCTCTGGACTACCACGCGGCCGGGCAGGTCTTCCGCATCGGCCACCGCTCGTTCTTCCAGGTCAGCCGCTTCCTCATCGATCAACTTGTGGCCAGCGCCGTTGACGGAACCGGAGGGAGGACGGCGGTTGACCTCTATGCCGGGGTGGGGCTCTTCTCACTGGCCCTGGCGGGCCGCTTCGAGTCTGTGACAGCGGTTGAATCCGGCGCCAGCGCGGCCGCCGACCTGGAGTTCAACGCGGCCCGGGCCTCGATGACCGTGCGGGTGGAGCGGAGCACGGTCGAGGCTTACCTGGAGCGGCTGGCCGAGCCGCCGGATTTCGTGCTGGCCGACCCGCCGCGCGCCGGGCTGGGCAAAGCGGTGGTGCGGGAGCTGAAGCGGCTGCGCCCGCCTCGCCTGACCATCGTCGCCTGCGACCCGGCGACCCTGGCGCGCGACGCAGCGGCCCTGGCGGCCGCCGGCTATCGCATCGAGCGCGTCACACTGGTGGACTTGTTCCCCCAAACCTACCATCTGGAGATAATTGCCCGCTTGAGGCTCCCGTGACCGGCGACAAGCTCGCCGGCTGCCCGGCTCACCGGGAGGCCGCTCGGGAGGAGACGCGGCGGTCGGTCAGGCTTCCGCCGGAACGTATTTTGTGACCGTCTCAAGCAGCGCGGGTGTCCGCACCGGCTTGGCCAGGTAGTCGTTCATGCCGGCCTCCAGGCACCGCTCGCGGTCGCCCGTCATGGCGTGCGCCGTCAGGCCGACGATGGGCAGCGCCGACCACCGCGGGTTCTTCCGGATGATCCGTGTGGCCTCCAGGCCGTCCAGCACGGGCATCTGGACATCCATGAGAACCAGGTCGTACACGGCCGCCTCCAGTGCCTTCAGCGCCTCGCCGCCGTGTGCAACCACTGAGGTCTGATGGCCGCGCTTCCCCAACAGACAGGCCACCACCTTCTGATTGGTGGGGTTGTCCTCAACGATGAGAATGCGCGCCACGGCTCCAGGAGCTTGATCGGAACAGGGCCTCCGTGTTTCCATGGGTGAAACGACCTAGGAGCGTGGTTATGAAGCAGGCGGTGTCTGCCCCCGGAGCGCCAGCGCCCGTGGGGCCTTATTCCCAGGCGATCATCTCCAACGGCTTTATATTCCTGAGCGGCCAGATCGCGCTCGACCCCGATACCGGGCGGGTCATAGCCGGAGGCGTCGCGGCCGAGACCGGGCGGATTCTTGAGAACCTGGGCTCGGTGCTGCAAGCCGCCGGCTCATCTATCTCAAAGGTGGTGAAGGCGACGGTCTACCTTCAGCGGATGGAGGATTTTGCGCAAATGAACGAGACCTACGCGCGGTTCTTTCCCGATACTCCGCCCGCCCGCACTACCATCCAGGCCGGCGCGCTGCCCAGGGGCGCCCTGGTTGAGATCGACCTGATCGCCTCGCTCGACTGACCCTCCGCCGGCCCGCGCTACTGGTGCACGGAGTACTGCGGCTGCGGAGGGTTCAGATTGATCTTGATCGTCTGCTCCTCCTGGTCGAGTTCGAACTCCTTGCCGAACGTCTGGTAGCCCTTGGCTATCACCTGGATGAGGACCTTGCCCTGCGGCACGGCGGGAACCCTGGCGATGCCCTCGATATTGGTTCTGGTCTCCCAGCTTCTTCGACTCTTCCTGCCGAGCCTGCTGATCGACCGGCCTTCAACGAAGCGGACGACCACGCTGGCCCGTTCGATGGGCGACCCGCCAAGGGTCCTCACTTCGATGCGCAGCACAGTCTCGCCGGGGGCCGCCATGACGGGCCGCAAAAGACCCAGCAGCAGCGCCGGAATGATCCAAACGGCTCGCATGCCACGATTATCGCAGAACGGGCCCTAAACAGGGTCGGGGAGAAGGAAGCTGCACGGGCGCCCCATGGCCCGGGTCACCGCCTCGGCGGCGAGGTAGCCGCTGCGCACGGCGCCTTCCATGGTGGAGGGCCAGCCGGTCCGGGTCCAGTCGCCCGCCAGGAACAGGTTGGCAAAGTTCGTCGCCGCGCCAGGGCGCGCCGGCTCCAACCCCGGCGCCGGCATGAAGGTCGCGCGCACCTCCTTGATCACGCGGGCCTTCACCAAAGCCGCCCCCCTGGCGCGGGGGAAGAACTCCGCCAGTTCCCGGCGGGCCAGATCGACAACGCGCTCCTGGCTCATCGCCACGAGAGCATCCGAGGCGCTCACGACAAGGTGGATGTACCGCCCGCCGGACTTGCTGAAAACCCATTGTATGGTCCGGTCGAGAAGGGCCGCGTGGGGCAGATCCGTGATCGAGCGATCGAACCAGAGATGGATTCCGGTGATCGGAGAGTGGCGGAAGGCGGACAGGTCAAGGCCAAGGCCGGGAGCCACCGCCCCCAGCTTCTCGAACGGCAGCGCGGAGACGTAGTAGTCGGCGCGCAGCCGCTCTGAGAACAGGTCCACGCCGTCCACCCAGATCCTCTCGACCGGCGTGCGTAACCGCACGGTCAGGCGGCCGGAGGCCAAACCCGCATAGAGTCCTGACAGAGGCACGATGGGGACGCCCATTTCGTGGCTTCCCCCGCCCGGCAGGAAGGCGAGCCGGAACACCTGGAGCCCATGCGCCGCCGCCATGATGTCGAGTTCGGCGTTCACGGCGCTAACCAGTACCGGCCTCCAGAAGCGGGAAATGGCGCCGGCGGGCTGGTTCTTTTCGCGCAGCCAGTCGAGCATGGTGATCCGGTCCAGGTCCTGGCGGCGGCCATACTCTCGCCGGACGGCCGCCAGCGCCCGCAGAATGGCCAGCTTGGCGCGCCCGTTGAGAAACGGAATCCGGCCGAACGAACCGGCCAGATGCAGGGGCGCCGGCAGGCTGCCCGCCGCCAGCGCCGACACCCTGCCACCCGGCTCGACGAAGTGAAACCCGCTATGGAACCGGACCTGGTCCGCGGCGCCCACTCTGCGGTAGAAGTCCATCAGATTGACGCAGCACCGCAACAGGATGTGCTGGCAGTTGTCGATGGTTTCGGACTTTGGATCGCCCGCCTCCAGCGGGAAGGACGACGCGCGCCCGCCAAGAAACCCCCTGGCCTCGAGCAGCGTCACGCGGCAGCCTGCGCTGGCCAGGGCCGCCGAAGCAGCCATGCCCGCCAGGCCCCCGCCGGCGACAATTACGTCGGGCATGGCGGCCGCCTGGCGTAGAGGCGGATGGCGTTGCGCACGAGGCGCAGGCCGCAGTCGTCCTGCATGGTCAGTATCGACTCCGGATGGAACTGCACGGCTTCGATGGGCAGTTCGCGGTGACGGACGCCCATCACGACCCCGTCCTCGGACTCCGCCGTGACCTCGAGGCAGGCGGGCAGCGACTCCTTCAGCGCAAACAGCGAGTGGTAGCGGCCGACGGTGAACTTCCCGGGCAGCCCCTCGAAGACTCCTTTGCCATGGTGGGTCACCACCGAGGGCTTGCCGTGCATGGGGTAGTCCAGCACCCCCAGTTCGCCACCGAAGGCCTCCACGATGCCCTGGAGCCCCAGGCACACGCCGAACAGCGGAATGCCGAGGTCCGCGGCCTTCCGGACCAGCTCCGGGACGCCGAAATCCGCCGGGCGCCCGGGCCCCGGCGAGATCAGCACGAGGCTGGGGGCGACCTCCTTCAACAACTCCGGCGGGAAACCGGCGCGGTAGGTGATCACCTCGACGCCCGTTTGCCGCGCGTAGTTCGAAAGGGTGTGTATGAAGCAGTCGTCGTTGTCGACGAGCAGCATCCTGGCTCCGGTGCGGCGGACCTTCCCGGCGCGCGGCTTTGGCTTGGAGGCTTCCGGTTCCCCGCCGATGGCACGGAAGAAGGCCGTCGCCTTCATCCGCGTCTCCTGCTCCTCCATCTCCGGCACGGAATCGTAGAGGAGAGTCGCGCCGACCGGATAGGCGGCGACGCCGTCCCTCAGGTGAACGGCGCGGATGTGTATGCCTGTGTTCATGTCGCCGTTGAGCGACAGCATCCCGACCGCCCCTGCGTACCAGCCGCGCGCGTCCTTCTCCAGGTCCTCGATGGCCTGGGCCGCGGCCTTCTTGGGCGCGCCGGTCATGGTGACCGACCACATGTGAGTCAGGAAAGCGTCGAGCGAATCGAAGCCGGGCGCCAGCGTCCCCTCCACGTGGTCCACGGTGTGGAAGACGCCCGCGTAGGACTCGATCAGGCGGCGTCCCACCACCTTCACCGATCCCGGCAGGCAGACCCTGGACTTGTCGTTGCGGTCCACGTCGGTGCACATGGTGAGCTCCGACTCTTCCTTGGGCGAGTCGAGCAGGTTCCTTATGTTCTCGGCGTCGCGCAGCGGGTCGCCCGTGCGGCGGGCGGTCCCCGAGATGGGGCAGGTTTCGACCCTCGTGCCCTCGACGCGGACGAACATCTCCGGGGAGCAGCCGATCAACTGCTCGGAGCCGAATTGCAAAAAAAACTCGTAGGGGCTGGGACTGGCCGCTGTGAGCCTCTGGAACAGCCGCGAAGGGGGGCCCGCGTACGGGGCGCGGAACGTCTGGCGGAGCACAACCTCGTAGTAGTCGCCGCGCTTCATCCCCTGCCGGACCTTCTCGACGTTGGCCATGTACTCGGCCGGGGTGTGATCCGAGATGATCGGCCCCGGCTCGCGAACCGCGGGCGGCGGCACCGGCTCTCCCGAGCGCTCCATTCCGATGGTGGAGTGGCCGTCCGCCTCGAAGTCGTACTGGTAGCGGTCGATGCGCTCCTTCTTGCGGTCCATGAAGGAAATGTCGTCGCACAGGAACAGGTGCAGGACCTCCTGGTCCCCGCGTGGCAGCCTGAGCCGGATGGGATCGAACTGGAACAGCAGGTCGTAGCCGAAGGCGCCAACCAGGACCAGCCGGGGGTAGCGCAGGGGCTTGAACTCGTCTATCAGGGTCCGCAGGATAGTGAAAGCCGACGGCTGCTTGCTGCGTTCTTCTTCGGGAAAGAGCCCCGGCGGGGGCTTCAGACGGCCGGCGAGTTCCGCGCCGCGCCGCTCGAACGACTCCCAGTGGGGATGGGCCTCGAGCAACGGCCCAAGGATGCGGTTGATCACCTCCCCGCGCGGGTTGAGCGCGCGAAAGAACACTTCCCGGCCTGTGGCGACCACCTCCAGCGGCGGCCGCACGCTGGCGATGTCCCAGCGGGAGTACCTGCCGGGGTACTCGTACCCGGAGGACAGATAGACGCCACGCCAGGTGTCCAGTTCGCGCAGCAGGTGGTCCAGACCATTGCGGAACGGGAGCCTGGAGACGCTGCGCAGCACCCGGATGCCGTGCTCGGTGGGACGCCGGGACTGCCGCATGCTAGAACCTCGGTCGGGAGATGATCCCCAAGGATAGCACGGGGGCTCGAGGCCGCCGCCGTCCCTACGGCCTCAGCATGGCAGTCACGCGCCGGCCTCCTCGCCGAGCAGATCGAGGAAGGTCCGGGCGGCGCGGCTGAGCTTCGTGCGGCGCAGGTGGATCACGCCCAGCGGCCGCACCAGCGTGCAATTCCTGATGGGAATCGCCACCAGGCGGCGCTGCTCGATGTCGCTCGCCAGCACGCGCACGGGCAGAATGCTTACGCCGGTGCCGAGCGCCACGGCCTCCTTCATGGTCTGTATGTTGTCGAAGCGCATGACCACGTTCACCTCGACGCCGCTCCTGCGGAGATACCGCTCAACCTCGCGGCCGACGCGCAGGTTCTCGTCGAAGGCCACAAAATCGATGCCCGCCAGGTCGGCGGCGCGCAGGCTCCTCCTGAACGCCAGCGGATGAGAAGGCGCGGCCACCACCATCATCCTGTCGTTCCGCCACGGGGCAGCCGTTACCTCGCGGGTAGCCTCCGGGTAGCTGACGATCCCCAGGTCCGCCTGCTCCGCCTGCACCGCCTCATAGACCTTCTCCGGCCGCAGATATTCCACCGCCAGCACCGCCTCCGGCATCCGGCGGCCCAACTCCCGCTCCAGGCGCGACATGTCCAGGATGCCGACCGAGTAGATGGCAGCGACGCGCACCGTCCCCTCCAGCCGGCCCTTGAACGCGTCGAGTTCGCTCGTGAACTCCTGCCGCCGCCGCAGCACGTCACGGCAAAAATCGTAGTAGATGCGGCCGGCGCCGGTCAGCCGCACGGGCCGGGTGGAGCGGTCCAGAAGCTGAACCTCCAGCAGGCGCTCCATCTCCTGCACGTGCTGGCTGGCGGCCGATTGGCTCATAGCGTTGGCGCGGGCGCCGCGGCTGACACTGCGGGCCTGCGCGATGTCCCGGAAGAGCCTGAGGTGTTCGATCGTCACAAGTTCACAGTATCATAAGTGGGCCTTATATTACAAGAGCGATATTTTTAGCTTGACTAATAATGCTCGCTTGATATAATGAAGCCACGACTGCTGGAGAGTATCCTGCATGGAAGAAGACGGCGACAGTATCGGACTGCCTCCGCCGCAGGGGTTGTACAACCCCCGCCACGAGAGGGACGCCTGCGGCATCGGATTCGTGGCCGACGTCAGGGGCCGCCGGTCGCACGACATAATCCTCAAGGGCATCGAGGTGCTGGCCAACCTGGCCCACCGCGGCGCCTGCGGCTGCGATCCGGACACGGGCGACGGAGCCGGCGTCCTCATCCAGATCCCCCACGAGTTCTTTGCCCGCGAGTGCGCGCGGCTCGCGATTGCGCTGCCCGCGCCGGGCGAGTACGGCGCGGGCATGGTCTTTCTGCCCGTCGAGCGCCACGACCGGCTGCACTGCGAGGGCATCCTGGAGCGCATCGTCCGGGAAGAGGGTCTGACGCTGCTCGGGTGGCGCGACACGCCCATCGACGCCAACGCCATCGGGCGGCTGGCGCGCGCCTCGCAGCCCTACATTCAGCAGATCTTCATCGGCCGCAGCCTGGGCATGAGCAGCGAGGAACTGGACCGCAAGCTCTACGTGGTCCGCAAGCGGGCCGAGAGCGAGATCGCCGGCTCCAGCCTCCGCGAGAAGGGCTTCTTCTACATCCCTTCCCTGTCTTCCCGGACCATGGTGTACAAGGGCCTGCTTCTGGCGCCGCAGATCGGGCGGTTCTACAAGGACCTCGCAGATCCTGCCACGACCAGCGCGCTGTGCCTGGTCCACCAGAGGTTCTCGACCAACACCTTTCCAGCCTGGCAGCTCGCTCACCCGTTCCGGTTCATCTGCCACAACGGCGAGATCAACACGCTGCGCGGCAACGTGAACTGGATGCACGCCCGCCAGAAGGTGCTGGCCTCGGGCCTGTTCGGCGACGACATCCACAAGCTGTTCCCTGTTGTGACGCCCGGCGGGAGCGATTCGGCCGCCTTCGACAGCGCCGTGGAACTGCTGCACCTGGCAGGCCGCAGCCTGCCGCACGCCATGGCCATGCTGATCCCTGAGGCCTGGGACCAGGACCCCACGATGAGGCCCGACAAGCGCGCCTTCTACGAG
Organism: Solibacteraceae bacterium; assembly: GCA_037440765.1. Classification (GTDB taxonomy): domain Bacteria; phylum Acidobacteriota; class Terriglobia; order Bryobacterales; family Bryobacteraceae; genus DTKY01. The sequence continues at coordinate 96,830 of JBBITL010000018.1, read as the reverse complement.
TACCATGCCTCGCTGATGGAGCCCTGGGACGGGCCGGCGGCCATGGCCTTCACCGACGGCCGTCTGATCGGCGCCACGCTGGATCGCAACGGCCTGCGCCCTGCGCGCTGGCTGCTGACCGATGACGACCTCCTGGTGATGGCCTCCGAGACCGGGGTGCTGCCGATTCCCGCCGGGTCGGTGCGGGCCAAGGGGCGTCTGCAACCCGGCAGGATGCTCCTGGCGGATCTGGAGGAAGGCCGCATCGTCCCGGACGACGAGATCAAGGAGAGGCTCTGGTCACGCCAGCCGTACGCGGAGTGGATCAAAGAGAACCAGGTTCTGGTGGACCGCCTGCCCGAGCCGCCGCGCTGCCACGCCACTGAGCTCGATACCATCCTCCTGCGCCAGCGGGCCTTCGGCTACACGGAGGAGGATCTGCGTCTGCTCCTGGTTCCCATGGCCGCCACCGGCGAGGAGCCGGTTGGCTCGATGGGCGCCGACACGCCCCTGGCCTGTCTCTCAGACCAGCCCCAGCCTCTGTTCCACTACTTCAGGCAGCTCTTCGCCCAGGTGACCAACCCGCCCATCGATCCCATCCGGGAAGAACTCGTCATGTCGCTCACCAGCTACATAGGAGTCGAGCGCAACATCCTGGAGGAGACCCCGCAGCACTGTCATACGCTGAAGCTGCCCCACCCCATCCTTACCAATTACGACCTTGAGAAACTCCGGCGGGTTTCCTGGGGCGACTTCCTGGCGACCACCCTGCCCGCGCTGTACCGCGCCAAGGGAGGGGCGGCGGAACTGGAGAGGGCGGTTGACGGGCTCTGCCGGCGGGCTTCGCTGGCGATTAACAGCGGCTATACGCTGCTGATCCTGTCGGACCGCGGCGTGGACGGTGAGTACGCGCCCATCCCCAGCCTGCTGGCGCTGTCGGCCGTTCACCACCACCTGATCCGCGAGGGATCGCGCACGCAGGTGGCGCTCATCGTCGAGTCGGGCGAGCCGCGCGAGGTGATGCACTTCTCCCTGCTGATCGGCTTCGGCGCCAGCGCCGTGAACCCCTACCTGGCGATCGAGACGTTAGAGGACCTGTGCGGCAGGGGGCGCCTCCAGGTCAGCTTCGACGCAGCACTCAGGAACTACAAGAAGGCCATCAACAAGGGGCTGCTCAAGGTGTTTTCGAAGATGGGCATTTCGACGCTCCAGAGCTACCGCGGAGCGCAGGTTTTCGAGGCCGTGGGTCTCAACCGCCAGTTCGTGCACCGCTACTTCACCGGCTGCGAGTCGCGCATCGAGGGAGTGGGACTCGAGGTCATCGCTGAGGAGGCGCGGCGCAAGCACGAGTTTGCGTTTCGGCCTATGGGCGACTCGGACGCCGAGTTGCAGCCCGGAGGCGTCTACCAGCACCGCGCGCGCGGCGAGTACCACCTGGTCAACCCGCTGACCATCAGCAAGCTCCAGCAGGCGGTCCGGCAGGAGAAACACTCCAGCTACAAGGAGTACGCGGAGCTGATCAACAACCAGAGCCGCCAGCTCTGCACCCTGCGCAGCCTCATGGAGTTCCGCTCGGCGCGAAAAACGCTGCCGATCGGGGAGGTCGAGCCGGCCGGCGAGATCGTGAAGAGGTTCGCCACCGGGGCCATGTCCTTCGGCTCGATCAGCAAGGAGGCGCACGAGACGCTGGCCCGGGCCATGAACCGTATCGGCGCCCGCTCCAACACCGGAGAAGGCGGCGAGGACGAAGGGCGGTTCGGCGACGACCGGCGCAGTTCCGTAAAGCAGGTTGCCTCGGGACGCTTCGGCGTGACCATCAACTATCTGGTGAACGGCGACGAGTTGCAGATCAAGATCGCCCAGGGGGCCAAGCCCGGCGAAGGCGGCCAGTTGCCCGGGCACAAGGTCGACGAGGCTATCGCCCGCGTGCGCCACTCCATTGCGGGCGTACAGTTGATTTCGCCGCCGCCCCACCACGACATCTACTCCATCGAGGACCTGTCGCAGCTCATCTATGACCTGAAGAACGCCAACCCGCGGGCGCGCATCTCCGTTAAGCTGGTGGCCGAGGCGGGGGTGGGCATCGTCGCGGCGGGAGTGGCCAAGGCCCGCGCCGACGTGATCCTGATCAGCGGCGACAGCGGAGGCACCGGCGCGTCCCCGCTGACCTCCATCCGTCACGCCGGCAGCCCCTGGGAACTGGGTCTGGCCGAGACGCAGCAGGTGCTGGTGATGAACGACCTGCGCAGCCGCGTGCGGCTTCAAACCGACGGCAAGCTGGCTACCGGCCGCGACGTCGCCATTGCCGCTCTCCTGGGGGCGGAGGAGTTCGGCTTCTCCACCATGCCGCTCGTCAGCCTGGGCTGCATCATGATGCGGAAGTGCCATCTGAACACCTGCCCGGCCGGCGTGGCGACGCAGGACCCCGAGCTCCGCAGGAAGTTCGCCGGCCAGCCCGAGCACGTGATCCGGTTCCTGTTCTACGTGGCTGAAGAACTGCGCGAACTGATGGCCCGGATGGGCTTCCGCACGGTGAATGAGATGGTCGGACGCGTGGACATGCTCAACATGCGGGACGCGCGGGATCACTGGAAGGCCGCGGGGCTGGACCTCTCAGCAATACTCTTCAGCCCCGAAGTCCCGTCGCGCGTGGGCCGGTATTGCACAGCCAGCCAGGAGCACGGGCTGGAGGCGGCGCTGGACCGCCAGCTCATCGAGATGTGCGGCGAGGCTCTGGAGACCGGCGCGCCGGTGGAACTGAGCCTGCCCATCCGCAACGTCCACCGCAGCGTGGGCGCTATGCTGAGCGGCGAGGTCGCGCGGCGCCGCGGCTCCGGGGGCCTGCCGGACGACACCATACGTCTGCATTTCACCGGTTCGGCCGGACAGAGCTTCGGAGCATTTCTGGCCGGGGGAATCACGCTCACGCTCGCCGGCGACGCCAACGATTACGCGGGCAAGGGCCTGTCGGGAGGAAAGCTGATCGTCTACCCGCCGCGCGAATCCGTCTTCCGCCCCGAGGAGAACGTCATCGCCGGCAACACCGTGCTCTATGGAGCCACCGGAGGCGAGGCGTTCTTCAGCGGCGTGGCCGGCGAGCGCTTCGCGGTCCGCAATTCGGGCTGCGCGGCCGTGGTGGAAGGCACTGGCGATCACGCCTGCGAGTACATGACGCGGGGCACGGTTGTGGTGCTCGGGCGGACCGGCCGCAACTTCGCGGCCGGGATGACCGGGGGCGTCGCCTACGTTCTCGACGAGAGCGGAGAGTTCGCCGCGCGTCTCTGCAACCGGAGCGGCGTGGACCTGGAGCCGGTCACTTCCGTGGATGATGTGGACGCCCTCCAGGTCCTGGTGTCCCGGCACTTCCAGGCGACCGCCAGCCCGCGTGCCAAGGACGTGCTCGCAAGGTGGGAGGAGTTCCTGCCGAAGTTCGTCAAGGTGTTCCCGCACGAGTTGAAAAGGGTTCTCGGCATGCCCCGGCTGGACCGCCGGGCGCCGGCGAGGCTTCCGGGGCAGCAGGCGCCGGCCGGGCAGCCGGCCGCGGGGCAGGTGCTCCATGGGTAAGGTGACGGGCTTCAAGGAGTACGCCCGCGAGACGCCCCAGCGCCGGCCGGTGGCCGTGCGCGTCAACGACTGGTTCGAGGTCTACCAGGACTTCCCGGAGGAGAAGGTCCGGACGCAGGGCGCGCGTTGCATGGATTGCGGCGTGCCCTTCTGTCATACGGGCTGCCCGCTCAACAACGTCATCCCGGACTTCAACGACCTGGCGTACCGCGACCGCTGGCGGGACGCCATCCGCGTTCTGCATTCCACCAACAACTTCCCGGAGTTCACCGGCCGGGCGTGCCCGGCGCCTTGCGAGGCGGCCTGCGTTCTGGGCATCAACGAGCCGCCGGTGACCATCAAGCTGATCGAGGAGACCATCATCGAGCGGGCCTTCCGCGAGGGCTGGATCCGGCCGGAGCCTCCCGCGGCGCGCACGGGCAAGCGGGTGGCCATTGCCGGCAGCGGTCCGGCCGGCCTGGCTGCGGCGCAACAACTCAATCGCGCCGGCCACTGGGTGACTGTGTTCGAGAAGGCCGATCGCGCCGGCGGACTGCTGCGTTACGGCATGCCCGACTTCAAGCTGGAGAAGCGCTTCATCGACCGCCGGCTGGGCCAGTTGCTGGCCGAGGGTATTCGCATCGAAACCAGGTCTCATGTCGGCGGGAACGTGCCCGTCGAGCGCCTGCGGGAGGAATTCGACGCCATACTGCTTGCGGGCGGCGCCGGGCAGCCGCGCGATCTCAAGGCGCCGGGAAGGGATCTGGCGGGCATACACTTCGCCATGGACTTCCTGACGCAGCAGAACAAGCGCGTGGCCGGGGATCGCGACGTGGCTGCGGACCCGGCGCGGCTGGCCGGGCCCGTCGTCGCCACCGGCAGGCGGGTGGTGATCATCGGGGGCGGCGACACGGGGGCCGATTGCCTGGGAACGTGTCACCGCCAGAAGGCGCGCTCGGTCTGCCAGTTTGAGATTCTTCCCAAGCCCCCGGCCGAGCGCTCCCCGCTCACGCCGTGGCCGCTGTGGCCTCTCCAGTTGAGAGTGGAAAGCGCGCACGAGGAAGGCGGCATACGGGACTGGGCCGTCCGGACCACGCGTTTCGAGGGTGACGAAAGCGGCAACGTGAGGCGTGTTCACGCCGTGCGGGTCGGCCCGCCGCCGGGGTTCGAGCCGGAGCCCGGCACTGAGTTCACCGTGGAGGCGGACCTGGTGCTCCTGGCGATGGGCTTCACGGGTCCGGTGCGGGGCGGGATGCTCGATCAACTCGGCGTTGAGTTCGACGCGCGCGGCAACGTGGCCACGGATGAGAGCTACATGTCGTCGGTGGAGGGCGTGTTCGCCGCCGGCGACCTGCGCCGCGGCCAGTCGCTGGTGGTCTGGGCCATCGCCGAGGGACGCGCCGCCGCCCGCTCCATCGACCTGCACCTGATGGGCTCAACGCGGCTCCCGTAGCAGGCGGGGACGCCTGCCCCAAGCGGCAGGTTCAGCCAGCCCACGGCGACCCGCCCAGCGCGGCGTCTCTCTGGTACTCCCTGATTTGGCCAACAGTGAGTTCCATCAGTTGCGCCGAACCGGAGGGCGCGCCCGAAAGCGTCTCCGCTCTGCGATACCATGCGACGGTTGCCGCCACCGCCTTCCCGAATCCCCAGACGGGCTTCCAGCCCAGCAGGTGGAACGCCTTGTCCGTGGCGAGGTTCAGCAACATCGCCTCGTGCACCGCATCGGGATCGCTCTTGTCCTCCCAGCGTCCAGGCCAGTGCTTCAACACTTCGGCGACCAGGTCCGCGACGCTCCGGTTGGACTCAAGAGCCGGGCCGAAGTTAAACGCGGAATCCAGTGCGCCGGCCGGGCAGGGCCGCGGCGATTGCCCGCCGAGAGCCGCCGCCAGCCACAGGTAGCCGCTGAGCGGCTCGAGCACATGTTGCCAGGGGCGCGTTGCGGTTCTGTTCCGGACCGGGATGGGCTGGCTCCGCTGCAACGCCCGGATGCAATCGGGCACGATCCGGTCCTTGGCCCAGTCGCCTCCGCCGATTACGTTGCCGGCGCGCGCGCTCGCTATGCGCACCGGGTGGCCGGCGAAGAAGGACCGGCGCCATGACGCGATTGCGATTTCCGCGCTGCCCTTGCTGGAGCTGTAAGGATCGAAACCGCCCAGTTGGTCCCCCTCCCGATAGCCATACACCCACTCCCGGTTTTCGTACGACTTGTCGCTTGTGACAAGGCAGGCTGAGCAGGCTTTTTCCAGCGAGCGCAACGCCTCCATCACGTGTATCGTTCCCATGACGTTCGTCGAGTACGTTTCCACCGGCTGTTCAAATGAGGTCCGGACGATGGTCTGAGCCGCAAAATGGAAAACGTAGTCGGGCTGGACGCCAAGGATGGACCTCTTGACAGCATCCGGGTCCCGCACGTCGCCGTGCTCATGGCGCAGGCGCCCGCCCAGGCCGAGCTGGTCAAACAGCGATGGCGTCGAGGGTGGATCGAGCGCGAAGCCATGCACTTCTGCGCCCAGATCTAGCAGCCAGGATGCCATCCAGCCGCCTTTGAACCCCGTATCCCCCGACAACCAGACAGTCTTGCCCGAGTAAGCCGTTTCGATCGCCGACCGGGAGGTATTCGAGTTCATCAACGTCAATTCTAAACGCGAATCGCACACGGCGCTGGAGGGCCGGGCTCCGGGCCGCTCCTTCAAGCGCCGGCCGCCGCCAGCGGCTTGAAACCAGCGCCGGCAGGGCTTAGAATCGAACCAGACGGATGCAACGGGCACTGGAGGAGGCTCATGGCGAACCGGGGCAAGCACAGCAGGAACCCTGTGTCTGAATGGATGGAAGGAGAGGAGGGCAACACCCCCACCAAGTCGCGAAGCGCGCACCTGGTGAACTGCTATGTCAAGAAGACAAGACCGGTTTTGAAGAAGGCTCGCAAGGCTGCCGTGGCAGTTGCAGCCCCCAAGCCGGAGCCGGCCCTGATGCGGGAACCCGCTCCGCCCCCCAAGAACGAGGCCAAGCCGTCCCCGGCCGCTTCCTGGGAGCATCAGCGCAGGCTGGAAAGGCTGCCCAAGCTGCGCGCGCCCTATGGTTACAAGAACCGCTGAGCCGTCCGCTCAGGTGATGATCTTCTTGCGAACCGCGTAGAGCACAATCTCCGCGGTGCTGTGCAGGCCCAGTTTCTGCATGAGATTGGAGCGGTGCGTCTCGACGGTGTACGGGCTGAGGTCCAGCAGCGTGGCCACTTCCTTGTTGGACTTGCCCTCGGCCAGGAGCGCCAGCACTTCCCGCTCACGCGGGGTCACGCCCGTCTCTTCCAG
>JBBITL010000018.1:71982-89990 GCA_037440765.1 Solibacteraceae bacterium | reverse complement strand
CTTGCCCTCGGCCAGCAGTTGCAGAACCTCCTTCTCGCGGTCCGTCAGCAGGTCGTAGGAATCCGTCAGGTGCTGCTGCTGGAGGCGCCGCATGTAGTCCTCGAGCAGAGTCCGCGCGATCGTGGGGCTGAAGAACGGCCGGCCCTGGCTGACGGCCTCGACGGCCTGGATCAGGTCGGCCTCCGCCGAGTCCTTGAGCAGGTAGCCTCTGGCGCCGGCCGACAGCGCGCGCACCAGGTAGGTCTCATCGGAGTGCATGCTCAGGATGACCACTCCGACTCCCGGGCACTTCTTGACGATCTGCGCCGTGGCGTCCAGCCCGTTCAGGCTGGGCATGGCGATGTCCATCACCACCACGTGCGGATGCAGTTCCTCCGTCATCCTTACGGCCTCCCGGCCGTCGGCGGCCTCACCGACCACCTGGAACCCCTCGCTGCGCTCCAGCAGGTAGTGCAGCCCGCGGCGGACCACGCCGTGATCGTCGGCCAGCAGGACCCGGATCTCACTCATGCATGCGTTTCCTTGGCCCAGGGTAGCTCAACCTTCAGCGTCGTGCCTTTGCCCGGCTCCGAATCCAGCGTCACAGTGCCTCCCAGCTCGCGCGCGCGTTCCTCAATCCCTATCAGTCCCAGGCCCCGTCCTTCCATGCTGGCAAAGCCCATGCCGTCATCCTGGACGCTCAGAAGCACGGCGCCGGTCCCGCCGTGCGCCATTACCCGCACGAAGTTGGCCCGCGCGTGGCGCGCGCAGTTGGTAAGGGCTTCCTGGACGATACGGAAGACGCAGGTGCGGTGCGCGTCGGGCAGTTCATCCACCACGCCGTCCACCTGCACCTCGACCGGAATGCCGGTGCGGCGCGAGAACTCCCGGCCCTGCCACTCCAGCGCCGGCCCCAGCCCCAGGTCGTCGAGCATGGCCGGACGCAGTCCCATGGCCAGGTCCCGCACCGTTGCCAGCGTCTGCTCTGCCAGGTGCTTGGCCTCCTGGAGCCTGGTGGAGAACTCCTCGCCCGGCGACATGCGGGCCGGCTCCAGGCCGGCCAGTTCCATCCGCAGCGCGGTCAGCATCTGCCCCACCTCGTCGTGCAGTTCGCGCGACAGTGACCTCCTCTCGGCCTCCTGCGCGTGCACCAGTTGCTGGCTCAGCCTCCGCAGTTCCCTCTCCGCGCGCTCGGTGCTCGCCCGGTTTCGGCCGCTCTCCCGTTCCAGCCGGGAGATCCTGAAGATGCTCGCCGCCGCCACCGCCATCCCCAGGGTCAGCGCGACGCCGAGCATCCACAGCAGGTACCGGTTGAAAGCGGCCTGGCCGCGTTCGATCCGCTCCTGCTGCGTCTTGAAGGCGGCGTCGTTGATGACCCGGACCCGCCGGGCGATCTCCATGGCGGCGTCCCTGCGGGGCAGCACCCGTTGCTGGAGGAAGAAGCTGCCGATCGCCCTCCTTCTGCCCGGGGTCCAGGAGAACAGGGGGTCGATCGAGTCCCAGTATCCGTCGAGTTCCTGGCGCAGTTCGGCCAGCACCCCGGTCTGCTCCGGCCCCGCCAGGCGCTCCAGGCCCTCCAGTTCCCTGGCCATGCTGGCGCGGATCTCGAGCAGCCTCTGGCGATGGAGAGACGCCGTGAGGTCGGACAGATCGAGCAGGTAGTCGCGGACGTAGATGCCGGACAGGTCCACGCCGGAGCTGATTTCGTTGAAGATGCGGGTGGTTTCCCTGTGGGTCTCGGCGCTGGAGGCCATCTCGCCGAACAGCTGCGCCGCTCGCCCGGCCGAGCCCAGCCCCGCCAGCCCGATCAGCACCACCAGGCTTCCGAAACCGATGAACAGGACGGGTGAGATTCGCGACAGCATGCCGGCCTCCGCAGCCTGCTACCATTCTTTCACCAACCGCGGCGCGCCCGGCTGCCGGGCGCGCCGGCGGCCCGGGCCGGAGCGGAATCAGCCCGTCCTACAGGTGGTTCCAGAGCGAGCGCGAGCCGGCATCCTCCTCGCTCCGGGCGGACGCCTTTCTGTCGATGTAGCGCCGTGCCGCATCGCCTCCCGCCAGCCCCAGCGCCAGGCTGGCGGCCAGCGCCGCTCCGCCCAGCAGAATGATGAACGCCGCCAGAAACACGCCTCGCGCGAAATTCAGGTAGTCGGCTGCGGCCACCACGGCCACGAACATGATGACGATCCGCACCGCCATGGCGATTCTCCGTGGATACGGCAGCCCTTCGTTCACGGTCCAGACCAGCGAGCTCCGGCCCAGGTAGTGGCCCAGCCAGAAGCCCAGCAGGAGGATGAGCCCGGCCACAGCCAGCTTCGGAAGGAGCAGGACGAAGTTCTGCGTCATCTGCGTGGTCAGGTTGGTGTTGAACACGCTCAGTCCGGTCAGGAAGCCCGCCAGCAGGATGAGCCAGTAGGCCGTCTCGGCCACCAGGCGGGTGGCCCTCAACCGTCCCGAGCTGTCGATCAGAAACGCCAGCCCGCTGCGCCTGAGAAAGCGGTCCACGCCGGCGCCTTTGAAGAGCTTGTTCAGCATCAGCCGCACGACGACCGCGGTGATGTACGCGCCCAGCAGGATGATCAGGGCTGCCACCAGCGGCGGCATGTAGGTCGTCACCTGGAACCGCAGCCGCTCCAGCACCGATTCCAGAACTTGTCGCATGGTATCGATCATGCCTTACACCTCCACGGCAGTCTTCCCGGCCTGAGCCGCCGTCGCCGGAGGGCCGCCGCCGCCCGCCCACCTTGACACCAGATAGGGCTTTTCGTCTTCGAACAGGCGGCAGACCCGTTCGATCCTCTCTTCAACCTGGCTGGACAACAAGGTCCGCGTCTCCAAGACGAAGGAAGCCACCCTGGCCAGGTACAGCGCAGTCAACGACCGCAACAGGTGCCCCCGCGCCAGGCGCCTGTGCCTGTAGGCGCAGGCGAAGTCCATCACCACCCGTACCCACAACTCATCCTCCATGCGGAAACCAGCCGCCCCGTGAGCCGACTCGCAGCCGAGTCCACGGACCCGCGCGTAGGTCTCCGGCGCCAGCGCCTGGCCCCACACCTCGGCAAGCTCCTGGCAACCACGCCGGAAGGCCGCCAGCATGCGCTCCAGGTTGACTTCTATGGGGTCCAGTCCCACGTCGTAACGGAAACCGAACAGGTCCGCCGGCGCGCTGCCGGTCCTGCGGATCCAGACGGGCTCGTACTCTTCCATCAGCGCGAAAACGCTGCCCACCACCTGGTGCAGCATGTCGCTCAGATCCGCTCCGGGATCCTTGGCGTCGTGCAGCTTGGCGCCGAGGAAGCTCTGGCAGACGCGATAGCCCTCGGCGATCGCGATGGTGGTCATCCAGATATCGATCCCGTAACGCGCGACGTCGGTCTCCCAGTCCTCCCGCTCCAGATACCGCGCGACCAGCTTCCCGGAGATCCCGAATTCCCCGCCTATCGGCTGGCGCACCCGGAGCCCGTACAAGGCCCGCGTCAGAGGGTAAACGATGCTGTTGGTGATGGTTCCGTCGTACTTGTGCCGGTGGTAATAAGGCGCCACGAAGTCGAAATCCGCGAGCAGAACCGGGCGCAGCAGCAGGTCTATCCACTCCGGGGTGATCGACCGCAGGTCGGAATCCACCACGGCGCAGGCCCTGGCGCCAAGTCTCTCAGCCATCTGGAAGATCAGGCGGAAAGCGCTGCCCTTGCCGGGAATGCCGTGGTAGGGGAACGAGAGACGCTGCGCGCCCGCCATGGGCGTGCTGAGCATCAGCAGGTGCGCGTCCTCCACACGCGCGCCGAGCACCGCTTCGGCCGTCCCGTCCGTCGATCCGCCGTCCGAGTTGACGATGACGCTCTTCAGGTGGGGGAAATACTTGGCCACTCCCGCGCATGCCGCCCGTGTCACGTGGCCGATGGTTCGCGAGTTGTTGTAGCTGGGGATGCCGATGACGATATCCGCCTGCCGGATCGCCTCGGCCGCTCTCAGCGCCTCCCCGGGCACGATCGTCCGGCTCATGGTCCGGGTGTCATGGCCGCGCGTCCGGCCGGCTGCCTGGAGTCCTTCTCGATGGCGTCCAGCAGCAGTTCGAAGAATTCGGGCACGGCCGCCAGCACGCGGTTCCAGTTGGGTATGAGGGGCAGCCCCAGCGGATCCTGGATGAACTCCTCGGCGGCCTGCCGCAGGCTCCGGGCGAAGGCGGCCACGGCGATCTCCTCCCCGTGCCGGTCGAACTTGAGCCCGTTCAGCATGGCGTCGGCGTAGTAGCGCGCGATGGTGTCCTGCGCGATCCGTACGTAGCGCACCTCCAGGCTGCGGAAATGATCCGCCGTGAACACCAGCCCCTCGCTGGCCATCGTCCGGAACAGCGACTTGGCGATGTCCGCCGCCATCCGCCGCAGCCCCTTGGAGGAATCGTCCTGGGAGAGATCCTGGTGCTTGTGCTCGTAGGTGTCGGCCAGGTCCACCTGGCAGATTCTGGCCACCGCGCAGTTGCGGTACACTTCGGCCAGCACGCCGATCTCCAGGCCCCAGTCGCCCGGTATCCGGTTGATGCGCGCCAGGTTCACGTCCATGGCGAACTCGCCGGCCAGCGCGTAGCGGAAGCTGTCCAGGAATTGCAGGAATGCCGCCGACGGCGCCATGCTCATCAGCCCCCGCACCAGAGGAGTCACAAACAGCCGCGTAACCCTCCCGTGCATGCGGTCGGTCACGCGCGAGTAGAAGCCCTTGCAGAACTCGAAGCCCAGGTTGGGGTGCGCCACCGGGTAGCACAGCCGCGCCAGGAGCTGCCGCTCGTAATTCACGATGTCGCAGTCGTGCAGGGCGATCACGTCGCAGTCGCGCGCGGCCAGGATCGCGCCATAGGCCAGCCAGCAGGACCTGCCCTTGCCGTCGCCGCCAGCCGAAAGCGCCTTCTCCTCCAGTAGTCTCAGCAGCCCCTGGATACGGCCGCCGTCGACCCACACGAGGGTGACGGGCGTGTAGAAGTCGCTGAACGCAGCCCGCGCCTTATCGAACTGTCCGGCGGTGGCGCGCCCGAGCACCACCACGATGCGCTGGAGGTAGCGCACGCGCCGGAGTTCGGCCACGATCCGCTGCATGGCGGGCGTCTCGAACTCCGAATACAGCGCCGGCAGCACCAGGCCGATAGGCCGGTTGCGCGAGAACCTCTCCAGGTCCCCTTCCAGCCGCTCCACGTTATTCGGCTTCAGCCTGTGGAGGGTAGTCACAACTCCGGTCTGGTAGAAATCCGACACACACCCTTCCCCTTTGCCAGCCTACGGGGCCTGGCGCTGACGCACCATACCACGGGAGGGGTATCAGGACCCGGAAAACAGGGTAGCCCGGCCGGCCGCGTGCGAACCGGCCATGAGATTACATTGGTTTCAGGGGACTGTGCGTCGGAAGGTGACATTGGCGGTTCTCTGGTGCGGGCTTGCGGTTCCGGCCGTCCCGGCCAGCGACTGCGGACGCTCCTCCACCGGCCTGGTCCCGCTCAATGACCCCTTTTTCCCTCCGCATCACGGGCTAGCCGGCGGCCTCTATCCTAACGGCTCGAACCACCGGCCCGCGGATCATGAAGCCGCGGGACTGCGTCTGGCCGCCATGGTGAGGCCGCGCAACGCTCTTGGCGCGGTGGACGATGCAGGAGGCAGGATCGTCCTCCTGTCCACCGGGATGTCGAATACCACGCAGGAGTTCTCGGTCTTCAAGCAGCTTGCCGACAGGGAGCCGGACAAGCATCCGCGGCTGGTCATCGTCGACGGAGCGCAGGGCGGCGCGACCGCTTCCGCCATCGTCCAGAACGGGACCAGCTACTGGGCCGAAGTGGACCGGCGCCTGGCGGCCGCGGGGGTTACCGCGGCGCAGGTGCAGGTGGGCTGGCTGAAGCAGGCGCTCGCTCAGCCTCGACTGGCGTTCCCGTTGGATGCACAGGAACTGCTGAGCTGGCTGAAGCCGCTGGTGCAGGAGCTCCGCTCCAGGTTCCCGAACCTGAGGCTGCTGTACCTGTCCAGCCGGATCTACGCCGGCTACGCCTCGACGGCGCTCAACCCGGAGCCCTATGCCTACCAGAGCGCCTTCTCGGTGAAGTGGCTCATCGAAGCCCAGTTGACCGGCTCCGCCGAGTTGAGTTACGACGCCGGCCGCGCGCCCTGGCTCGCCTGGGGCCCCTACCTGTGGGCGGACGGAACCACCGAGAGGGACGACGGGCTGACCTGGCTCTGCTCGGATCTTCACCCATCCGACGGCACTCATCCGGCGGATTCCGGCCGCCAGAAGGTCGCCCGCATGCTGCTGGACTTCTTCAAGGCGGATTCCACCAGCCGTTCCTGGTTCGTCCGCCAGCCCGCACAACCGCCGCCCGCGCCTTCGCCCGCGGCGGTCGTTAATGCGGCGAGCTATTCGCCGGACTTCGCACCCCGGGCCATCGCATCAATCTATGGGTCTGAGCTGTCTGCGGCCACTGCGTCCTGGACCGGCCTCCCCCTGCCGACCGTGCTGGGCGGCACCGTCGTGAGAGTGGATGGCGAGCCTGCGCCCCTCTACTATGTCTCGCCCGGTCAGATCAACTTCGTGGTTCCCAACAACGCCGCCGGGCGCGAGTTGGTCGTGGTGAGAGAAGGAGTCGCTTCGGCGCCGCTGCCGCTCTCTCCCCTGTTCGCCGCCCCCGCGATATTCACGTTGGACAGCACGCCGCAGGGCCCTGCCGCCGCGCGCCGCGCCAGCGCGCCGGGCATGCCCGCAGTCACCTCCGAGGCGCCGGCCCGTCCCGGAGAGTGGATCGCCCTGTACCTGACCGGGCTGGGGGCGCGAAACCCGATGATCAAGGCCCCCGAGATCCTGCCCGTGGTGCGGCTCGGAGGCCTAAAAGCGGAGGTCAACTACTCGGGAGCCGCCCCCGGCTTCCCCGGACTGAATCAGATCAACTTCCGCGTTCCGCCCGCCAGCCCTGCCGGAAAGCTCCCGCTCACCGTCAGTGTCGGCTCGGCCAGTAGCAACGTCGCAACCCTGGCCGTAGCGGGGGGCAGCTAGTCTCCCGAGTCAGAGGTCCGTTGAGCAACCGCGCCCGCTTGCTGACGCGCGGTTCTGTGCTTTCGAGGTGTTGCACAGAACCGCGACCGTGAGGGAGTTCCCATAGCCCTGCGGGCCGCCCCCAGCGACGAAGACGCAAACCCCGCGCGGAACCCCGACCCTAAGGGAGGGGCCCACGTCCTGCACAACAGGCGCGTCTTCAACGAAGCGGGCTTGCAGGCCTGCGGACTTCCGACTCGGAGACTAGCCCAGCCTCACTCTGTCAATTGACGCAGCGTGCCGAAGAACCCGGGGAAGGACACGCCGGCCGCTTCGGCGCCGTCAATCAGGCACTCGCCGCCGGCGCTGAGGGCGGCCACGGCGCAGGCCATCGCGATGCGATGGTCGCCGAACGAGTCCAGCCGCGCGGCCCGGAAACCCTGGCCTCCGGCTACCGTGAAGCCGTCCTCCCGCACCTCGACCGTGACGCCCATGCGTCCCAGGTTCCCGGCCACCGCGGCGATGCGGTCGGTCTCCTTCAGCCGCAACTCGCGGGCGTCGCGCACGGTCAGCCCCTGTTCGCTCACCGCCCCCAGCACGGCGAGGACTGGAATCTCGTCGATCAGAGCCGTGGTCATGGCCTTCTCGATCACGCCGCCCTTGAGGCGGCTCGACCGCACCAGTATGTCCCCGGCCAGTTCTCCGTTGCGCGCACCCAGGTTCCGCACCTCGATGCGCGCGCCCATCCCAATCAGGAAATCCAGCAATTGAGAACGCGTCGGGTTCAGGCCCACGCCTTCGATCAGCACCGCCGAATCGGGCCTCATCGATGCCGCCGCCAGGAAGAAGGCCGCCGACGACAGGTCGCAGGGAACCGTCAGCTCTCGGCCCCGGAGGGTGGGCCGGGGCTCGATGGTGATCCTGCCGTCCTTCTTCCCTAGGGAGGCGCCGAATTCCCGCAGCGCCAGTTCCGTGTGGTCCCGCGTGACGACCGGTTCGCGCACGGCGGTCGCGCCGCGGGCGTAAAGTCCTGCCAACAGGACGCAGCTCTTGACCTGGGCGCTGGCCACCGGCAGCGTGTAGTCGATCGCCTCGAGCGCCCCTCCGCTGATCTTCAGCGGCGGGTAGCGGCCATCGCGGCCCTCAACCCGCGCTCCCATCTGCCGCAGCGGCAGCATGATCCGGTCCATCGGCCGCCCTGACAGCGAGGCGTCTCCCCCGATCCGGCTGGTGAACTTCTGCCCGGCCAGAATCCCGGAGAGCATGCGTATGGTCGAGCCCGAGTTGCCAGCGTCCAGCGCCGCCAGCGGCTCCCGGAGCCCGTCCAGCCCTCTCCCCTCGATGCGAACCTCTGAGCCATCCACCGTTACTGGCACGCCCAGCGCTCCCAGGCACGAGAGCGTTGAGCGGCAGTCCTCGCCCGTGGCGTAGTTGCTGATCAGGCTGGAGCCTTCGGCTATCGCCGCCAGCATCGCGTAGCGGTGGGAGATCGACTTGTCGCCCGGCAGGCGCACCGAGCCTTCCAGCCTGGCGGCAGGTGTGATGTGTTCTTGCATAGCGTTTCTGTTTCCGCGCGGCTACTCGATCACGTAGGGACCCGGCCTGGTCACTTCAATCTGCGCCCCGCGGTGTTCTGCCGCGACGCTCACCTCCACGGCGCGCGCCTGGTCCGCCACGTAGAACTGGAAGCTGGACGCTTCGCCCGGCTCCAGCACGGCTTCCTCGATGGTCCCCCTCCGCCGCGAGATCGTCCTGCGGTCGGCATCCAGCAGGTCGAACAGCAGCAGGAGCTTGACCAAGGGGCGGGTGCCGGTGTTGCGTATCGCGCCGTCGATGGTGATCCGGTGTTCCGCCCGCGCCGCCTTGATTTCCCTGACCTCGATCTGCGTCTCGGCCTGCTGCTTGCGCCTCTGCTGCCCGAAAGACGAGAATGAGGCGGAGAGCAGCGCCACCAGCCAGCGTCGCTTCATCAGGATTCAGTTTACCAGGAGGTTCTAAGGATGCTCCGCAGGCGGGATCTTGTTTCGCTTCCGGCCGCCCTGACGGCGGGTCTGGCCCAGACCGCGCCGCCCGGCAACGTGGTTATCGCCAGTTCCAATGGCGCCAGAGCCTGCGCCCGGGCCATGGAACTCCTGGCCGCGGGAGGCGACACCCTCGAGGCGGCGATAGCCGGCGTGAACATCAACGAGGAGGACCCCGAGGACAACTCGGTCGGCTACGGCGGGCTTCCCAACGAGGAGGGCGTGGTGGAACTGGACGCCAGCGTCATGCACGGCCCCACGCGCCGCGCGGGCTCCGTCGCCAGCCTGCGCAACATCAAGACTCCTTCCAGGGTCGCCCGCCTCGTCATGGAAAAGACCGACCACATCATGCTGGTGGGCGAGGGCGCGCTGCGCTTCGCCCGAGCCATGGGCTTTGTGGAGGAGAACCTGCTGAGCGAGAAATCGCGGCAGGCCTGGCTAGCCTGGAAGGCCTCGCTGCGCGATTCGGGCAACAACAACAACTGGACCGACGGGCTGGACGCTCCTCACACGGGCACCATCAACTGCCTGGCGCTCAACCGCCGGGGCGAGATGTCCGGCGTTACCAGCACCAGCGGCCTGGCCTGGAAGATCCCCGGCAGGGTGGGCGATTCTCCGATCATCGGCGCCGGGCTTTTCGTGGACCAGGACGTGGGCGCGGCGGGCTCCACCGGCCGGGGCGAAGAGAACATCCGCGTGGTGGGGGCGCACGCCGTGGTCGAGAACATGCGTCACGGCATGGCGCCGCGCGAGGCCTGCCTGGACGTGCTGAAGCGCATCGCCCGCAACTTCAACAACGACCGCGCGCGGCTGGCGCGGTTCGACATCACCTTCTACGCGCTGCGCAGGGACGGCCAGTACGCCGGGGCGTCGCTGTGGAGCCATGCCCCGGGCGGCAAGGGCCGCCGGCGCCAGTTCGCCGTCAACACCGGCGCCTCCAGCCGCCTGGAAGACTGCGCCTACCTGCTGGAGCGACTGTAGCGCGAACAGTGCGGCAGTCCTCCTGGCCTGTCGCGCCGGCAGTTACTTTGCGTAAGTCAGACCGTAGCCGAACTTGAACAGCGGCTCGCCGTAATCGAACGGAACGTCAGCCGCCTGCGCCATCACCGACGGCATGTCGGCAGGCAGGTCCACCGGCAGCTTGCCGGACGGGCTGTGCTTGCCGAAGACCACGTCCATCACGGCGCGGTCGCTCACCGCGAAGACGGCCATCACCGCGGCCACCTCGTCAATGAACTCGGTCAGGATTGTCGGACGGTCCATGTCGACGAGCACCAGGGTCGGCGTCCCCGTTGCGGCCAGTCTCCTGACCGCCTCCAGTTCCTTCTGGCTCGCCGACCCGGTGTAGGCCAGCGTGTTGCCAAGAACCGGCTGAACCGGTCCCACCGCGCCGCCCCGCCCGAATGTGAATGCGCCGCCATACGGATAGACGAAGGCCGGCGTGCTGATCCGGATGATCGCCAGGTCGGCCCCCTTGGCTTCCTGCGCCACCAACGCGTACGGGGAAACCGCCTCGGGGCTCACGCCCTCCAGGTAGACCCTCTTCTTGGCCGCCAGCGGCAGCACGTTGTTCGCGTTCTTGAGCAGGACCACCGACTTGGACTGGGCCAGCAACCCGGCTTCCAGGAACTTCTGACTGGCCACCAGCGTCCGGGCCCGTTCCGGATCGACATAGGGATTCTCGAACACGCCCAACTGGAACATGGGCTTGAGCACGCGCCGGGCGCTGACGTCCAGGCGGGACAGCGGGATGCCCCCGTCCCTGACGTTCTCGATGATGTACTTCGGATCGTTGTCGCCGCCAATCTGGTCCACGCCCGCCAGGACCATCATCTTCTGCCTGTCCTTCTCAGAGAGGTGCTCCACTCCCCAGGGCATGTTGCGCAGCCAGTCGGTCACCACCAGGCCGTTGAAGCCCATCTGCTCCCGCAGCAGGCCGTCCGTCATTTTCCTGGAGAAGTTGATGGCCACCGTGTCCTTGCCGACGGGGATGAAGTACCCGCCCATGATGCCGGCTGTGCCCGCCTCGAAGGACGCCTTGAACGGGATGAGGTGATAGTCGAAGTGATCGCCGGGGTAGATGGTCCACTTGCCGTAGCTGTTGTGCGGGTCATAGCCGTCCTTCACCGGCCCGTCACCCGGCCAGTGCTTGGTCACGGTCATGACGCTGTCGGGGCCAAGCTGCTTTCCCTGGAAGCCCTCTATGTAGGCTTTCACGAGCACGGCGTTCAGGTTGGCGTCCTCGCCGAATGTGCCCCTGATACGGTACCAGCGCGGCTCGGTGGCCGTGTCGGCCATGGGCGAGAGCGTGCATTGGATGCCGATCGCCCGGAGTTCCTGGGCGGCGATCCGCCCGAACTGGCGCGTCGCCTCGGGGTCGGCGATGGCGCCCAATCCAAGCTGGCCGGGCCACTGCGAGATCACGGGCCTGGCTGCCGCCGCGCCGGGAGCGCTGCTCACCTCGTGCCTGGGGTCCGAGCTGAACACGATCGGGATACCGAGCCTCGATCCCTCGGCCATCTCCTGAAGGTTGTTGTGGAACTTCGCTGTGACGTCCGGCGACTCGCCCGCGTTCGGGCGGACCAGGATCCAGCGTATGTTGCGTTCCAGGATGCTCTGCCGGGGGGTGGGGCTGTCCAGTGGCGTCACGTTGTTCATGTTCTCGCGTCCCTGGATGGCTCGGTTCACCGGCCCCGCGGCAGCAGCGCCGCCGCGCGCGCCCCGTCCGGCGGCGGGGAGCCCCAGCACCTCGCCGTTCGGCCCGGTGAAGCCTGCCAGCGACAAATGGATCATCAGCCCGGCCTTCTCCTCCACAGTCATCCGGTGGACCAGATCGTCCACGCGCTGCTCCACCGGCAGCCGCCAGTCCTCGTACCTGTCCAGGGCGCCGTTTTTGTTCAGGTCTCTGAACGTCAGGCCGTCAACCTTCAGCAGTGGCGCCTTGCGCGCATCCACCTTCGGTTGCGCCGCCGCGGCGTGAGAAGCCGGCGTCAGGCCCAGCCACGCCATCCCCGCGGCCGCCGCCGCGCCGCATAGCACGAATACAGCCTTCTTGCGGCTCATGCCTCAAACGCCTCCAGTTCCATGTCTTAGCTTTTCGACTTGTCCTTACACCGCCCGGGCGGCGCTACCGTCCCAGGCGATTGAGCGCCCCTGGCGGATCGACATGACCGCCAGCAGGCAGGGCAGCGAGGCGTAGAACCCCGTTTCCATGTCGCACACAGGCTGCCGCCGGCTCTTCACGCAGTCCAGAAAGTCCCGCGCGTGCGCGATAGTGGCCTGAGCGAACTTCGAGTCCGGGCCCTCGGACATCCCGTCGGGGTCCATCTGGCGCTCGGCTCTGACCGCGGGCGCAGACCCGGCGGCGTCCCCGGCGGGCGGCCCGCCCCTCCGCCGCGGGTCAGGCATTACAGCGTAGCCGTACCGGTTCACCAGCAGGACGCCGTTCTGGCCGTGGAAGTAGTTGCCGTACGCGTCGGACCGCATCATCTGCGGGTCCTGACTGGGCAGGGTCGTGTTCGTAAATGTCCCCACAAAATCGTCGTACTTCCAGGTGACGGAGTAGATGTCCGGCGCCCTGTCGGCAGCGGGAGCCTGGCCGGACAGGTGCAGAGCCGATGCGCTCGCCAGCAGCGGCGCCTTTCTGTCCGCCCGCATGTACCAGATCATCACGTCCGTCAGGTGGACGCCCCAGTCGGTCACCGTGCCCCCGCCGTAGTCGTAGTAGCTCCGCCACCCCCGGTGTCGCTCCGGCGAGTAGGGCCGGCGCTCGGCGGGGCCCTGCCAGGCCTCCCAGTCCAGGCCTTCCGGCGGCTGCTGGGACAGGGACGGCCGGAAGCCGCCCCCCATGCCGCCCCCGCCTTCGAATTGAAGGACACAGTGGTTTATCCGCCCAAGGTAGCCGCTGTGGATTCTCGCGGCGCATTCCCGGAACTGCGTCCAACTTCGCTGCTGGCAGCACACCTGGACCACCCGGTTGAACTTCTTGGCTGCCTCGACCATCTTCCAGGCCGGCTCGACCGCATTGGACGCTGGCTTCTCGACAAAGACATCCTTGCCCGCCTCGCAGGCTGCGATCAGCATGGGGGCGTGCCAGTGGTCGGGCGTCGCCACGATGACCGCGTCGATGTCCTTGCGCTCCAGGATGCGGCGGTAGTCGCTGTAGGTGTCAACCTTGCCGCCGATGGCGGCCGCGGCCTGGTCCAGCCTGGACTTTTCAACCTCGCAAGCCGCGGCGAACACGCAGTCCGCGTGCCGCGCGAAGGAGTTCCGAAGTTGCGCCCCGCGCCTGCCGTATCCGATCAGCCCCACCTGAACCCGGTCATTGGCGCCCAGCACCGAGCCCGAGGCCAGGGCGGCTCCGCCTGAAATCTGAAGGAATCTGCGTCTGCTCTCCATCGCACTCCTCACTCTGGGTAGGGATATACTCGCGCGCCGGAGCCCGCGATGCCCGGCGCCGGGCCGTCAGCCCGCCTTGACTGCCTCCGACGCCCTGGGAATCCCCGCGATAAGCTCGCCCAGTTCCTTCTTGTTGGCGGCGCCGATGGTGAAGCAGTCCATGCAGTCCAGTGACACGGCGTGGCGCAGGGCCTGGTCCACGCGATCCGACATCGCCCCCTCCCCCAGGATCTTCATCCCAATGACGCCCTTGCCGGCGGCCTTCATCTCCCGCATAACAGGGATGACGGAGGCCGGATCGGCGTCCATCTGCACTCCGATGGGGTTGATGCGCACGAGCGCGACGCGCAGCCATGGCGACTTGGCGGCCGTCTTCAGCGCGTCGAGCGAATGGATGGAAACGCCGTAGGTGCGGACGATGCCTTTCGCCCGGGCCTCTTCCAGGACTTCCATGGCTCCGGCGCGCTGCTCGGGCCAGTCCGGCGACCTCACCGCGTGGAGCAAAACGATGTCGAAGTAATCAACGCCCAGTTCCTGACGGAACCGGTCCAGGGCGGTTCGCATCTGCTCTGCGGTCTGAGCCCCGGTCTTGGTCTGTATGGCCACCTTCTCGCGAGGAACCCTCTTGAGAGCCTCCCTGACATGCGGATGCGTCTTGTAGGAGTCGGCCGTGTCAAAGAACAGCAGCCCCTGATCGTAGCCATAGTGCAGCATGTCGGCCAGACCCGTCAGGCCCAGTTCGCGCTGCACCTTACCGCTGAATGTGCCGGTCCCCATGGCCAGGCGCGAGAGCCGGACCTTGTCGGGACCCAGCAGGACCACATCGTTCGCCCGGAGAATCCGCGCACCCCTCAACGGGAGTGCGCCCACCGCCAATGCTCCGCCCGCCGCCAAACCTGCACCGAGAAACCGCCGCCGGTCAATCATCATCTGGTGCCTCCTTGCCCCTCTCGCGGGTCTTCGAGATGGGCAGACCTACGGGCCTGCCTTGTCAACATCATATAGCATCGTCCCGGGCCTTGCTCACGCCGGCGACCGGGTCCGAACCAGCCGCCTGGAATCTCTTATACTGAAGCAATACTATGAAGCGAAGGGTCCCTGTAGCGCTCCTGATCTCGCTGGCGGTCGCGGCTTGCCAGGCGGCCGCCGCGGCGCCTTCCAAGGCCGAGGACGAGGCCGCCATCAGAGCTCTCTTTGACAAGCACATCGCCGCTTTCACGGCGGGCGATTCGGCCGCGGTGGTCACCCTCTACACCGACAATGCGGTAATGATGCCGCCGGACAGGGCGGCCATGACCGGCAGGGAGGCGATCCGGTGGGGCCTGCGCGTGGCCTTCGGCCTGGCGGCCATGAAGTTCTCGGGAGGCGCGCTTCAAGTCGAGATCGCCGGCGACTGGGCGTTCGCAAGGAGGACGTCCGCGGTCACACTCACCGCCAAGACCGGCGGCGAGCAGTTGGAGCTCATGACCAACTGGCTCGAGGTGTTGAGACGGCAGGCTGACGGCTCATGGAAAATCCACTACCAGATGATGACAAGCGACCGCCCGCTTCCATCGCTCAATCAATAAGGCGGTCCCGGTGGAGCGCCGGGCTTCTTCTGTTGCTCGGGTGCCTCTGCGTGTGCGTCCCTGCCGTTCCGGGGGCCGGCCTGACCTACGTTCCTCCCGCCGGCTCGGCCAACGGGAAGCACGTCGTGCTGGTGGCCGGCGACGATGAGTACCACTCCGAGGAGGCGCTTCCTCAGCTCGCCAGGATCCTCGCGGTCAGGCACGGCTTCCTCGCTACGGTGTTGTTCACGCTCAGCCCCGGCGACGGAACCATCGACAGGCACGCGCAGAACCTGCCCGGTCTGGAGGCGCTCGAAAAGGCGGACCTGTTGATCATGTTCCTCCGGTTCCGCAACCTCCCCGATGAACAGATGAAGCCGCTGGTGGACTACATCGAATCCGGGCGGCCCATCATAGCCCTCAGGACCTCGACACACGCCTTCCGCATTCCAGCGGGCTCGACCTACGCGCGTTATTCGTTCGACAGCAGACTGGAGGGCTGGGAGGGCGGCTTCGGACGCCGCGTGCTGGGGGAGACCTGGATCAACCACCACGGGCAGCATAGCAAGCAGAGCACACGCGCGGTGACGGTCAAGGAGGCGGCCGGCAGCCCGATCCTGCGCGGGATTCCGGACCGGGATATCTGGGTGCCGACCAACGTCTACAGAGTGAGGCTGCCTCTGCCGGCCGACTGCACCCCCCTGCTGCTGGGCGAAGTGGTGGCTGGAATGGCACGCTCGGACCCGGCCGCGACGGGACCGTCGAACGACCCCATGATGCCGGTGGCCTGGACCAGGAGCTACCGGGGCGAGTCCGGAAAGACGGCGCGCGTGTTTGTGACCACCATGGGCGCGGCGGACGACCTGGAAAGCGAGGGTTTCAGGCGCCTGCTGGTCAACGCCGCCTACTGGGCCGTGGAGCTGGAGGAGCGCCTGCCGGGCAGGGCCAACGTCGATTACGTGGGCGAGTACCGCGCCAGCCCGTTCACCTGGCGCGACTTCGTGCGGGGCGTGAAGCCGGCCGATCTGGCGATCCGCTGAAGGTCCCCGCCTCCCGAGGCCGGACCCGTGGGTCAGCGGGAGGAGAGGAACGTGTCCACGTTCTCCCGGGTCACCAGTTGGAAGGGGATGTAGTTCTCTGCGGCGAACTCCTGCTTTCGGATAATCGCCAGTGCCGTGCGGACCGCGGCGCTTCCCTGCCCCCGGGCGTCCTGGAACACCGTGGCGTCCAAACGCCCCTGCTTCACGGCCTGGAGAGCGTCAGCTATGGCGTCCACGCCGGCCACGATCACCCTGTCCTTCATTCTGGCCTGCTCGAGCGCGAGCACGGCGCCCATGGCCATTTCATCGTTGTGCGCGAAGACCGCGTCGATTCGGGCTCCGTAGGACTGTATCCAGTTCTCCATCAGGGTCATGGCCTTGGCGCGGTCCCAGTCGGCGGTCTGATCGGCGAGCAGCTTCAGCCCGGGGTTCTGCGCCATCACTTCCCGCGCGCCCTGGTCGCGTTTAAGCTGCGCGGCCTGCCCCATGAAGCCGTGCATCATCAGCACCGTGCCCTTCCCGCCCAGCCGCCGGGCGAGGTAGCCCATGGCCAGACGGCCGGACTCCTCGTCACGCGAGCCGACGAAGGCCGTCGGCGCCGAGCGCGTCTCCGAGTTGACATTCACCACGGGGATGCCGGCCCGGACGGCCCGGTCCACGGCCGGGCTGCTCGCCTCGAACTCGCACGGGTTCAGGATTATGGCGTCCACCTTCTGCGCTACGAAGTTCTCCGCGTGGCGCACCTGCGTGGCGGCGTCGCGCTGGGCGTCGCTCACGATCAGCCGCACTCCCAGCGCCCGGGCCTCGTCCTCCATGGCGTCTTTCAGCATGACGATGAACTCGGAGGAGAGATTCAGCAGCGACACGCCGGCCACAACCGGCCTGGCCGCCGCATCCGGCGCGCCGCTCCGGCACGACAAACAGCAGGCCGCGGCAAGCACGGCGCAAAGGCCGGCTGTGCGGCGCATCGTGTTCCAGTTCATTTTGCCCGCCTCCTGTCCAGCCAGACGGCGCTCACTATGATGAACCCCTTGACAATCTGCTGGTAATAGGAGGAGACGTTGAGCAGGTCGAGGCCGTTATTGATTATTCCCATCAGAAGCGCCCCCAGGATCGTCCCTCCGACGCCCCCCACTCCGCCGCCCAGGCTCGTGCCGCCTATGACGGCCGCCGCTATGGCGTCCAGTTCGTATCCCACTCCGGCGTTGGGCTGGCCGGTGGTGATGCGCGAGGCCAGCACCACGCCCGCCAGCCCGGCCAGCCCGGCGCACACCGTGTAGGCGAACATCTTGACCGCGCCCACGTTGATTCCCGAGGCGCGGGCTGCCTCCTCGTTGCCGCCGACGGCGTAGATGTAGCGGCCCAGCCTGAAATTGGCGAGGAAAACGTACGACACCAGGGCCACGCCCGCCAGAATGAGCGTGGGACCGGGTATGCCGGCGACGTCGCTGCTGCCGATACGCGTGAACTCCGGACTCAGGTTGGAAACCGGCCTCCCGCCGCTTATCACCAGCGCCAGCCCGCGCGCCGCCGTCATCATGCCGAGCGTGACGACAAAGGGCGCTACGCGGCCCCTGGTGACTATCCAGCCGTTCGTTGCTCCGCAAGCCGCTCCTGCCAGCACCCCCATGAGCACAGGTACTGCCAGCGGGTACTGCTGGGGGTGGGCGAAAGACGCCGCGATCACTCCGGTGAGGGCCACCATGGACCCGAGCGACAGGTCCACCCCGCCGGCCAGCAGCACGTACGTCACCCCCACGGCCAGGATGCCGTTGATCGAAATCTGCCGGACCAGGTTGACCAGGTTCGGCCCCGTCAGAAAGGCCGGCCTGGCGATGGCCAGCGCGGCCGAGATCAGCAGGAGCGCCAGGGCCAGCCCCAGCCGACCCGCTGGAACTGCCCCGCCCAGGCGACGAGCAGCGCGCCCACGGCGATGAGCGGCGAGCCAGGGAGCGCCGGCAGGATCACGCCGGCGATCCCGGCGACGAGGGAGAAGGCTCCGAGGGCGTAAAGCAGCACTTCCA
>JBBITL010000018.1:0-71972 GCA_037440765.1 Solibacteraceae bacterium | reverse complement strand
GCTGGAACTCGTTTCCCTATGTCTGTCAGTTGGGCACGGCCCATCTCATCACTTCCTCCTGGCTGGTCTGTCTAGGGTCCAGCTCTGCGACGATTATGCCCTGTCTCATCACCAGGATGCGATCACTCATTGAAAGCACTTCTTCCAGTTCGGACGACACCATGACGATCGCCTTCCCTTCCCGCGCCAGGCGCCGCATGATGGCGTACACCTCGGCCTTGGCGCCCACGTCGATCCCGCGGGTCGGCTCGTCCAGAATAAGGACCGCCGGACCGGTCAACAGCGCCCTGGCGACGACGACCTTCTGCTGGTTGCCTCCGCTGAGGTGCTTCACCTCCGCGTCACGGCCGGGACACTTGATGGCAAGGGCCCTGATCTGCCGGTCCGCGCTTTCGTTCTCCCGGCGGCGGTCGATGAGCCCCGCGCGGCAGTACCGGCCGAGGCTCGCCAGCGTGAGGTTGTGCTTCACTGACATGGCGGGCGCCAGTCCGTACCGGCCCCGGTCCTCGCCCGCCATGGCGATACCGCTGGCGATGGCGTCGCGGGGGGTGCGAATCGAGACGCTCCGGCCTTTCACGCTGATCTGGCCCGTGTCGGCCGGAGTCATCCCGGCGATGGCGCCGGCCAGTTCCGTCCGTCCGGCTCCCACCAGTCCGGCGATGCCCAGAATCTCTCCGCAGCGGACCCGGAAGCTGGCCGGACCAAACGCACCGGCCCGGGACAGGTCCCGGACCTCCAGCGCCTCCACGCCGTGCGCCGGGCCTTTGGACGGCTCCACAGGCGCCAGGTCCCGTCCGACCATCAGGGCTATCAGGCGGTCCCGGTCCAGCTCGCTGGTGCTCCGTGTGGCGACGTGGGCTCCGTCACGCAACACCGTCACCAGGTCACTCAGGCGGAAGACCTCCTCCAGCCGGTGGGAGACGTACACCACGGCCATGCCCTGCCGCTTCAAGTCCTGGATCACGCGGAACAGCGCCTCGGCCTCGTGCGCGGAAAGGGCGGAAGTCGGCTCATCCATCAGAATGACTTCGGCGTGACAGGCAAGAGCTCTGGCGATCCCCACCACCTGCGTCTGGGCCACGCTCAGATCTCCCATCCTCGACCGCGTCGACAGGCTGACACCCAGCCGCTCCAGCAGGCCGCCCGCCCTGCGGTGCATGGCCGGCCGGTCGATCCAACCCGGCAGCCACCGCACCGGTTCCCGTCCCATCGAGATGTTCTCGGCCACGGTCAGGCCGGGGAAGCAGAGCGGCTCCTGGTGGATCATGGAGATCCCCGTGCGGAGCGCATCGTTGGGGCTTCGGAAGCGGACGGGCCGGCCCCTGAAGGCCACTTCTCCCCCGTCCGGGGAATCCATGCCGGCCAGGATCTTCATCAGCGTGGATTTGCCCGCGCCGTTCTCTCCGGTCACCGCGTGCACCAGCCCCGCCTCTATGTCCAGGCTGACGTCCCTGAGGGCGGCCGCGCCGGGAAACACCCTGGACAGGCGCCTGACCTGTAGCACCGGCATTACTTCAGACTAACCCGTAAACCATGGTTGAAAAAGCGGCCCGTGGGCGTATACTTCGGTGTAGAGGAGCCGGTGATGCAACTGCTTTGTGTGGCCCTGTTTGCCGCTTCTATGGCGCTACCCCTATGCGCGCAGCGTCAGAGCATCGTCGTCAGCGCTGCCACTGCCGAAGGCCAGCTGATTGAGCAGATCAGGAACGAGTCTGACGCCGCAAAGAAGGTGGCGCTGCTCGAGGAGTTCCTGACGCGGTACCCGCAGCACGAGGGAGTGCCTTGGGCGTACTCCGAGATGGTCGCAACCTGCCCGCAGACCGGCCAGTACGACAAGGCTCTGTCAGCCGCCGACAAGCTGCTCGGCCTTGATCCGGGTGACCTCGGTATCGCCCTGGCCGCCGTGAAAGCCGCCGAGGCGATGAAGGACCCGGACGCAGTCCGCCAGTGGGCCGTCCGTGCCTCGGAACTGGCGCGCCGGGAGGCCAAGGCGCCCAAGGCCGGGAGCGAAACCGACGAAGACCACAAGCAGCGCGTGGCGTTTGCCGGCGAGGTGGACACCTATACGGAGTATGCACTGTTTACCTCGGCGCTACAGGCGCAGGCGCCGGGGCCCAGAGCAGCGCTGCTGCGGGCTTTGGAGCAGCAGGCTCCGGATAGCGCTTATTGGACCCATGCCCACGAGCTCTACTTCCTGGCCCTGGTTCAGACGGGCGATGTGCCGGCCGCGGTGGCCGTTGCCGAGAAGGCCATCGCCAAAGGCCAGCCGACCCTGGATATGCTGGCCGCAGCGGGGGACTTCCACCTGCGAAACAACACTGAGCCCCAGAAGGTGCTGGACTACTCATCCAGGCTGATAGAACTGGTTAATACCAGCCCCCAACCGGCAACCGTCAGTGACGCTGCCTGGCAACAGAGGAAGAACACGCTGGTCGGCCTCGGGAACTGGATGACCGGCATGGTCTACACCACCCAGGGCAAACTGAGCGAGGCCGACAAAGCCCTGCGGGCGGCGCTGCCGCTGCTTGAGGGCAACGACCAGGTCAAAGCCGGCGCCCTGTTCAACCTGGGACTGGCCAACCAGAAGCTCAACAGGCTGGCCGATGCCATGAGGTTCTACGAGCAGTGCGTCGCCATCCAGAGCCCGTACCAGAGCCTGGCCGCCGGAAACCTCAAGGGGCTGAAGTCCGCCTATCGTGTCGTCAAGTAACGGCCCGGCGGGCCCTCAGAAACTCCAGGCGTCGAACTTGGTCTCCGTTCCGGGCGCCATCTGCTGCATCCACAGGTTGCCCCGGCGGATCTCAAAGTACGGCCCCTGCCGGCCAAATCGCGCCGTTGCGTTCCAGATCCTCATCTCCGGGCCCATGGACCAGAAGGTGTGCCCTTTCATCAGGGTGAACTGTCCCCAGGGTCTGGCCTGGTAAGGGCTGCCTGTTCCCAGTTCAGTGTTCCGCAACAGCGGCGTGATCGACTTATCGACAGCGTTCAGCGGCGATACGGTAATCTCGTTGGGAACCGCAGTCTTCACCCCCGCCGGCAGATAGGCGATCGTATACCTTCCCGGAGCCAGGCCGCTGAACTCAAACCTGCCGGCGGCATCGGTCGTGGCAATCGGCACCTCGTCGAGCAGTTTGGCCACCCCGTAGAGCGAGTCCGGATCCTCGCGCATGCTGCACAGGATCAGTCGCGCGCCAGCCATCGGCGTCCCGCTCTTGCCGAGAAACACCCCGCCGGCGGCTGCGGGCTTGCCGGCCTGCGGCTGCGGGCTTGCCGGTGGCGCCTCCTTCCCGGTCCCTTGGACAGCGGTTGTGTCGGTCACCGGCCCTGGCGGTGTGCCGCAACCGGAGTGGAGCGCAACCAGGAACGCGATGAGCAGTGCAGCCGGCAGGGCTGCCCGGTATCGGGTATTCATCCCATCCTCCTATGTCAAGGCTGGCCAGGATATCATTTGCCGCACTCTTGACTCTGCGGCCAGTATACTCCCGGAGGACTGACGTGGAGCCACAAAATCGTGTCCCGGCGCGCGTAAATCAGAATACTGGAGGCGCGTCGGGTATATGGTCTGAGGAAGTGACAAACGCGCGGTATTCGACACGGACCGCGCTCTTGGCGGGAATCCACCTGAAGCAGGGGGCGCCGAACATGGTCCCCCGCCCGATCATCTGCCGGCGCGTCTCGGGCATGGGCGAGACCCCGAATTCCATGCCGCGGGTGATGGTCGCGCCATTCCAGGGCGTTCCCTGGCGGCTGCGGTTCTCTTCCCAGATGCCCAGCCAGGGGAAGTCCGGCTGCTTCCAGACGTACCCTATCAGCACCCGCGACTTCGGGTTCCAGGCCAGGAAGAACGCGTCGTCGCGTCCGGGGTCCATCAGGTGCGCGGAGAACGCTCCCGAGACCGGCAATCCTGCAAAGGTCCGCATATCGGCCGTGCCCCCGCCGGTGCGCGGGACGTGGGGCCAGTCGAACTCGGCTCCCGCCTGCATGTAGCTGTCGGGGCCGGCGAAGTCGCCCTCGAACACCTTCGACCGGGTGGCCGAGGCGCGAAACTGTGTTACGCCAGGCTCGACGAAGGGATCTCCCAGGGTGACGTGCTGGGTCCAGCCGATGGGGCGGTCGCACGCCGTCGGGTTCTCCAACTGTTCGGCGACGTGGATCGTGGACGGGTTGACGAACCGGATTACACGTTCAAAGCGGAGGCCCGACTCGGGGAACCCGGCCCGCGCGGTCAGCAAGCCATCTTCTGCCGAGACCTCGTATGGCGCCACC
Source organism: Solibacteraceae bacterium (assembly GCA_037440765.1). Classification (GTDB taxonomy): domain Bacteria; phylum Acidobacteriota; class Terriglobia; order Bryobacterales; family Bryobacteraceae; genus DTKY01. The sequence goes on along the minus strand of JBBITL010000018.1, from coordinate 67,706 downwards.
GAGGCCTCGCCGTGCGCTGTCAGGCCGGCCGCGGCTTCCTCCTCCGATGGCCCGCCGAAAATGTCCAGGCAGAGGTTGTGTCCCATGATTCCGGCCAGCAGCCTGGCGTCGGCGCCCGCGCCGTATTCCGGATGCCTTTCCGGCGAGTAGGTTGAAGGTTCGATGGACGGCCAAGGCGGCGTCCACAGCGGATTGACCCCTGTCGCCTTGTGCAGCAGTTCGGCGATGTGGCCGCCTTCCGCCAGAAGCGTCAGGCGGACCTCCGGGCTCTCCAGTTGTACTGCCTTGCGGTTCCGGTATAAGGTCATGACGCGTAATTACGCTCGCGGTTATGAGCGCCGAACCGCGCCCGTCAGCAAGCGGGCGCATTTGTTCAGCGGACTTCTGATTCGGGACGCTACAGCCTCTTGAGCAGAATGTTGCGGAACTCGTTCTTCATGGGCTTGCCGACGTGAAGCTGGAGGCCAAGCAGTCCCTCCGTGGCGCGGCCCTGCGGCTCCTCGTCCAGGAAGACCGCCGTGACATGTCCGTTGATGACGTGAACCAGCATGTTCTCCTTGGCGATAATGTGCATCTGGTTCCATTCCGCGCCGGTCTTGATGGCCGCCTTGAGGGTGTCCGCCTCGCCGAGAATGGCCACCTGCTTCATGGTCTTGTCCCCGGCCAGCCGGTTGAACCTGCCCCGGGGCGCCAGGAACCCGCGCCCGCGTTCTTCAAAGACCATGCCGGTGTAGTTGTTGGCGCCGTCCATGTCCGCCTGGTAGCCGCGCATGGCCCACTTGGAAACCTCGGGCACCATCACGCTCCTGTACTGGACGCCGCTGTTGGCGGCCTCGGTGAGCCTGTACTCCAGCTTCAGCTCAAAATCCCGGACCGATCCTCCACGCCAGACCAAAAACGTGTTCTGCTTCAACACATTGTCGGCCGTGGTTTCACCGACGATGCAGCCATCGGCGACCCGCCAGAAGCCCGGCTCGCCGTCCCAATTGGCCAGCGACTTGCCGTCAAAGATCGCCTCGAAGCCAGCGCTGTCGTCAGGCGCACCCACGCCTCGGCCCCCCCGCTGCTGAGCCACCACCGCAACCGCCACCACCACCACGACCGCCAAAAGAAGTTGTGCTTTTCGCATGAATGCCTCGTCTCCCGTGAATCGCTGGGGCGCCAGCGGCCGCACAGGGCCGCTGGCGCCGTCACCCTTCATCCCGGCAACCCGGGCACTAGTTCTGCCGCCCGCGGCCCAGGAAGCCGCTGGTGTCGGCATCGGCGGCGGCGCCGGTCGGCGCCGGCCACTTCCTGGCGCCGGGAGGCGCGGGCCCCGCGGCGTTCAGCACGCGCAGCGCCGCCAGGCGCACCGGCTTGGGCATCGAGGTTGCGCTGAGCTCGGTGTACAGCTCCAGCGCCCGGGCGCGGTTGCTCGCCATCAACCCCTCTGTGCACATCAGGCAGGCACGGGCCACCACTGGAAACACGGGCGCCTTGGTGGTCTTCAGAGCCGCCTGCAAGATCTTGGCGGCCTGTGGCCCGCCGATCATTCCCACCGAGGCCGCGGCGGCCCCGGCGACCTCGGGGTCTTTGTCGCCGATCAGCTTGCCGAGGGCGTCCAGCGCCTTGGCGTCCTTGCGGAAGCCGATCGAATGAATCACGCCCACCTGAAGCTTGCCCTTCAGCGTGGGAAGAGCGGCGCGGAATGCGTCGTCCACGGACGGATCCGGGTTCGGCTCCATCCCGAAGCGGGCGTAACACGCCAGTTGAGGATGATTCAGCAGCGCCGCCATGGGCGCTATCGCCTCCCTTCCTCCGGAGATGGACAACTTCTTGCACGCGATCGCCTTCTGAAAAAGGGTCGAATTGGGGTCCTTCACCATGGCGACAAGTTTCGGCGCATCCGAGGTCCAGATGGGAAGGGCATCGAATTCCGGAGGAACCTTGGGCGCCGGCCCGCGTCCTGCTCCTCGCGCGGGCGCCTGGTCCTGCCCTGCGGCCCCGCGCCCGGGTTCTCCGCGTCCCGGCGCTCCCGGTACTTGTTGCGTCTGTCCAGGTGCTTGCATTTTCGTTCTCTCCTTATCCTATGCTCCCGCCTACATCGTGGTAGCCAGCGATTCCACACGCCACGGCTCCCGGTAGGCCCGGCTGCGCATGCGGTTGGCCTCCTCGTCGCCTATGAACGCGCGCTTGGCCGGATCCCACACAACCTTGCGGTTCAACTGCGCCGCGATCCAGGCCGCGTGGGAGGCCACGTGGGTGTGGGCGGTCACTTCGGCATTCGCCCGCGGCGGTATCCGCGAACGGATGCTGTGGATGAACTCCCTTATGTGCTCGCCGGTGGGGTCTAGCCTGACCCCCGTCCTGGTGGGCACCAGCGACTTCAGGTTCGGCGACACCTCGATCCTGCCGCTGTCGCCCGTTTCGACCCACCCATCGGTGCCCTCGAACAGGTTGCTGCATGAACCAAGGCCTCTCCAGCTATGATTGCGCAGGATCAGTTGGACCCCGTTGGCGTACTTGCAGTAGATCGTGTACCGGTTGATCAGGCCGTCTCCTCTGAAATCGCCGCCCTCGGGCACGTACTCGACGGGCTCGGTGTGCTCCATGTCGGCCGCCCATTGCGCCATGGCGACGGTGTGAGAGGACCACTCCAGCAGGCCCGCGTGGAAATCCCAGAACTGGCCGCGGCCCTGGGTGGGGTAGCGGGAATTCCAGGGCCGCCACAGGCACGGCCCAAGCCACTTGTCCCAATCGATCACCAGCGGGTCCGGCTCCGGCTTCTCTTCCGGCCACCATCCGTGTCCGCCCTCGTCGACCGTCCCCAGGCCGATGGCGGTATCGGCGTGCACGGCCAGCAGCCTGCCGAGCATGCCGCTGCGGGCCAGCCCCACCGCAAACTCGAAGGCGAACTGATTCTTGCGCTGCGCGCCGGACTGGTATACGACGCCATAGCGGCGCACATTGTCCGCCAGGGCGTAGCTCTCCGCTATGGACATGGCTGCCGGCTTCTCGCAGAACATGTCCTTGCCGGCCTGGGCGGCCCAGATCCCCATGGGGCCGTGCCAGCGGTCGCTGGTGGCGATCAGCAGGGCGTCCACGTCCTGGCGCGCCATAATCTCCGCCGGATCGCGGTACATCCGGCACTCGTTGTTGCCGTAGTATCCGTCCACGAAGCTCTTCACGGCCTCGCGGGAACTCTCCTGCACGTCGGCGATGGCCGTGAAATGCACCCGGTCGTCGGTGATCATCTGCCGCAGGACGTTCATGCCGCGTCCGCGGATACCTATGCCGGCGAAAACGATCCTGTCGAGCAGACCGGCCCGGGCGACCACCGCTGGCCCGGCGCCCTGTCCACCCGGCGGGCCGGGCGCCTGGCCCGGAGGCGCGCCTCCGGCTTGCCCGAGGACGGTCCCCGGCAAAAGAAGGGGCGCCGCAGCAGCGGCGCCCGTAGCAGTCACAAAGCTCCTTCGTGAAACCCTCTTGTTCTTTTTCTCTTTCATCGAGTTGTCCCTGGCAGGTCCGACGACCTGCCCATCCTCAGAATCTGAATCTTGCCGATAGAATCACCCGGCGGGAGCCCACCTGCGCGCCGCTGATAATGCCAAAGCTGGCATTGGTCTGAGCCCCGGTCGTGAAGTGCCGGGTGATTGTGGTGTTCGGGTTGCCGGGGTTGAAATGGTTCAGCGTGTTGAAGGACTCGGCCCTGATCTCGAGCGACCTGCCCTCCGCGACCGGAAACTGCTTGCCCACGGAAAGATCAAGGTTGAACGCCCCTGGCCCCCAGAGCAAGTCCGGCGGGGTGTTGCCGATGCCCAGCGACGCCGGCGGCGGCAACTGGAAGTTGTCCGCGTTGAACGCGTACTGCAACCTGGTGTCCTCGGTGGCCGACGGGAACTGCCCCGCCGGGAGGAAAATGCTGTCTCCCATCTGGCAGCGGAACGGGATGCCGCCGGTGGGCGTGCCGGTCCACTGGCCGGCCGGGGCTGCCGTGGCGCCGCAACCGAAGCTGAAGGGCGTGCCGCTGAAGATGGCGCCGTTGCCGTTGATTCTCCAGCCGTCAAGCGCGTGCCGGGCGATCACGTGCCGTCCAAGCAGACTGCTGCCGGCCGGAAGCCCGTATCCGAAGTTGAAATTAACGGCGTGCTTGCGGCCGCTGATCGACTTGCTGAGCTTGCGGTCCACCCACTGGAAGCCGGTGGTGTTGTTGTAGGTGATCTGCTTGGCGAAGGTGTAGTTCAGATTCCATTGCAGGTTGCCAGTCCGGCGGTTCAACTGCGTCTGGAGAGAGTGATAGTTCGCGTTCCGGAGGAACGTCCATATGGGAATGCTGCTGAGACCGTTAAAGCCCACCATCGACCGGATCAGGTCGGTGGAGTAGAAGCCGGCGCCGGTGGGGTCGCGGAACCGCTGGATCTGGCCGTCGGTCGGGTTCCAGGTGGTGTACGGCGGCACGGCGTTGAAGTCGATCGCCTGGCCGTAGCCATGCCGGACGGTGTTGCCCACGTAGGACACGTCTGCGATCATACCGCGGCCGACCTCATGCTGGATGCCGAAGCTCCAGTTGTAGGTGGTGATGGGTTTCTCATCCTGCGGCCCGCCGAACACCGTCTGGGGCGTCAGGTAGTTGTCAGCCGTCGCCAGGCTGTTGAAGTCGGTGTACAGGACAATCGGCGCAAGGAACGTGGGCGGCGCGTTTATGGGGCCCATGCCGTCAGCCCCCGCTCCGATACTGTCCACCGTCCAGTTGCGGCCCACGATGGAGCCGAAGCCGCCGCGAACAGCCGTCTTCCCGTTGCCGAACACGTCGTAGGCAAAGCCCAGGCGCGGGGCCAACTTGATGGGGCCGATGTTGAAGAAACGGCTGTCATACAGGCGGATGCCCGAATATGGCATGCCGTTGACAGGGTATGTGGCCTTGTCGAAGGTGCCCTGCCGGACGAAGGGGAACCTCGCCCCGGTCACCGGGTTGATGGCGATCCGGTTGGCGGTGGCGCAGGTGCCGGCGGTCGGGACGGCGCAGGCCGGGAACAGCAGTTGCCCGCTCTTGCTGCGGTCATAATCCGCTTCGCGGAAGAAGCCGAGTTTGGCGCCCTTGGAATACAGGTCGCCCACCCGGTGGAAACGCAACCCGAGATCCAGCGTGAGCCTGGGAACGACTTTCCAGGTATCCTGCACGTACCACTCGATCTGCGTGTAGCGCGCGCGGTTGATCTGCTTGATGTTGTCGTCGCCGTAAGCGAAAATGCTGCCGATCAGCGCATTGGAGTACGGGAACCCGGTGTCAAGGGGGGCAGCGCGGTCCGAGCCGAAGTAGTAGGTCCCGGCGGTGTTGTGGATCGAGTAGACGCTTACGTTGCGGGCCATCCGCTCAATGTAGACTCCCACCTTCAGGTTGTGAGCGCCGCTGATCCAGGTGGTCTTGTTGGAGATGGTCTGCACCGTGTCGGTGCCCACGAACGGCCAGCGGGGATCGTGGCGGAACACCGGGACGCTTGAGATGGTCTGGCCGGCCGACTGCGCGCTGAAACCGGTGGGGAAGCCGAAGTGCACGCCGGGCTTCAGACCCATGGTGTTGCTGCCGGGGAAGATGCGCGGCAGCGCAATGGTCTTGCCTGTTGCGTCCTTGAGCGGCAGCAGGCTGTCCTCGTATGTCTTGGCGCCGCCGGTCGCGGTGCTGGTCACCTCATCCAGAGGATTAACCCCTTGCCTGCCGCGATTGACTCCCCAGGTGGATTCGTTGACCAGGGTCGGAGTGAAGGTGTGAACCAGCGTGCCCACGGCCCCGGCGGCCCGGACGTTGTAGCTGTGAGGGAATTGTCCCCAGTTGCCGCCCTGAGGACCAACCGTGCCGGCGTACCCGTCAACGGCCTGGTAGTCCTGCATCAGGCGCACAAAGGAGGTCGTCTTCGGCCCGATGTTGTAGTCCACGCGCAGGATCTTGTTCTCGTTCGGGCGCGATCTGCCGAGCAACGCCCGGTAGTTGAACCTGCGCGCGCCGGATGTATCGAGGGCGAATCCCAGCGGGTCCGGCATCGGGAACAGATTCAGCATAGCCTGCCCGGCGGGGCTGATCATGCTGGCGGGAATCCTGTTTCCGGCGTAGGGCAGCTTGGTGGTCGGATCGGTGATCGGTATCAGGGCTCCGGTCGTAGTCCTGGTGTCCGAGAAGTCCCCGGCCCGCTCCATCGCCGAGGGCATGGTGAAGGAGTTGTCGATGGTCTCCCGGTTTCGCGTGTGATCCACGAGGAAGAAGAAGAACACCTTGGTCCGGCTCTGGTTGAACCCGGTGCCGGGGATCAGCAGCGGTCCCCCGATGGAGCCGCCGAAATTCTGGAACCGGTACCTCGGCTTGGGGCGCAGCAGTTTGTTGTTGAACCACTCGTTGGCGTTGAACTGCTCATGCCGCCAGTAGTAGTACGCGGTCCCGCGATAGTCTGCGCCGCCGCTCCTGATGGTCAGGTTGTACTGCCCGCCGGTGCGCCCTCCATATTCGGCCGAGTAGTTGGATACCAGCAGGCGCACTTCGCCGATGGCGTCGATGCTCGGCGACAGGTATCCGGGGTTCAGATTGCCGGAGTCCTGGCTGGCTACGCCGTCGATGTTGAGGATCACCTGGCCGGTCTGCCCGCCGTTGACGGCCGGAATGCCCCCTCCGCCCCAGCCGCGGTTGTCGCTGGAGGCTAGCGTCTGGACCCCCGGCAGCGTGAGGATGAGCGACAGCGGGTTCCGGCCCCGCAACGGGGTGTCCGCAATCTGGGTGAGACCGATGCTCACGCTGCGGTCCGAGCTGTCGGTGGCCACGTAGACCGCGGCGGCCTGTACCTCCACCGACGTCGCCACGTCGCCCACGGTGAGGATGACATCCGGAAGATTCACCCTCTGCTGGGCGGTGACGGCAATGGCCTTCAGGTCATAGGCCCGAAAACCTGCGTGCGTGACGCGCAGGTTGTAGTTGCCAGGTATCAGCCCGGTGAACACGAACGTGCCCTGGGCATCCGTGGTAAACTCGCGGACCTGCTGCGTGAGATCCGCCGTCAACTGGACGGTGGCGCCGACAACGATGGCGCGGCCCGGATCGACCACCCGTCCGGAGACCTGCCCGGTGATGCTCTGGGCGTTGGCTGCCGGCAACACGGCCAGCAGCGAGATTAAGATAAGCAGAGACACCACTGCTTTCATTGACTTCATCGCATTGACCCCTTCCCTTCCGTTACGTTGTCGCCATTTGGCCGAAGATCCTGCACAACCCTCCACTTTGAAGCGCGGCCATATGCCAGTATGAAAACAGACTTCCAAGATTGCTTCCCCCTCCGAGGGGGCCCCGTGATGCCGGTAGGCGACGTGCCCTTCGCTCGCCATCTCCCTCCGCAATTCCTGACCCTGCCCACTCCCACCGATCTATCAGCATGCTGGCACGGGACAGAAGCGCCTGCAAGGAAAACCGCGCGGGCAAAGTCCATTTTGCATTGCGGAACACAGCCGGGATGCTCCATGCCTGCGGAATCTATTGACAGTATAGGCTTTATATAAAATATTAACGCTCTATAATGTTCTCGGTGGCCCCTGTTGACCGGTCAATACGGTTCGAAATGCGAAACATATGTTGGAGTGTGCACCGTTTCGTGATAGACTCCCTTCGGGGACAGCAGCGAGAGGCCGCTATGAGCGCTGGGGCTTCGGGACGAAACCCATATCTGGTCAAGTCCGTGGTGCATTGCTCCAGGCTTCTGGCGGCGTTCCGCTCCCCAGGCGAAGCGCTGGCTTTGCGTGAGATCGCATCGCGCAGCGGCTTGCCCAAGAGCATGTCCTTCCGCATTTTGTACACCTTGCAGAGCTGCGGCATGGTGGAGAAGGTCGCGGAGAACCTGTACCGGTCGAACCTGCGCCCGTTCACCCCAAAATCCTGCCGCCTGGGCTACGCCGCCCAAGGCACGGATTATCAGTTCTCCAAGGAGGTTTCGCTCAGCTTGCAGCGCGCGGCGGCGGCTGAAGGCATCGAGTTGCTCGCCCTGGACAACCGTTACAACCCCAAGGTCGCCCAGAGGAACGCCGACGTGCTGGTCCGGGAGAAGGTCGATCTGGTGATCGAGTTCCAGACCGACGAGAGCGTGGCGCCGATCGTCGCTGCCAAGTACCGGGCGGCGAATATTCCCATGATCGCGCTGGAGATTCCTCACCCCGGCGCCACCTATTTCGGGGCCAATAACTATGAGGCCGGGCTCATCGGCGGACGGCACCTCGGCCGGTGGGCCAGGCAACACTGGAGCACGGGGGTGGACGAGATCGTGCTGATGGAACTGACCCGCGCCGGCAGCGTGCCCAGGATGCGGCTGACCGGAACGCTGGTAGGCCTCCGGGAGGCGTGGCCACAACTGGAGAGCTGCCCGGTGACATTCCTGGACGGCGACGGCCAGCTCGGCAGCAGTTTTGAGGCCATGCGCAGGCACCTGCGGACCAGCCGCGGCCGCCGCTTTCTGGTTGGCGCCATCAACGATCCGAGCGCCCTGGGCGCGCTGCGGGCCTTCCAGGAGGCGGGGCGCACTCAGGATGTCGCGGCCATCGGGCAGAACGCCTCGCCGGAGGGGCGGGTGGAGCTGCGCACGCCCGGCACGCGGCTCATCGGCTCGGTGGCCTATTTTCCGGAGAGATACGGTGAGGGAATCGTGCGGCTGGCGCTGGACATCCTTCACCGGCAGGCCGTCCCGCCCGCGGTCTTCGTCAAGCACAAACTGCTGACGCCGGAGACCGTGAACCATGTCTACCCCAACGACGAGCTTATGCAGATCGCGGCGCCCGCCTGATGGGCCGCTCTTGACAGGCTGCGTATAATTTCGTCATGAGAACCTCTGTGGGGCCGGACGTCTCGGTGCGGTCTTAACTGAACGATTCGCGGCGGCTTTAATAATAAAATAATAATAAGTAACTTCGGCTTGATCTGCATGGGAGGAGGAACATGAGCAACGTTTCAATCATCAAGGACGCGCTCGGCGCCGGCGACGGTCTGGTCCGCCTGGCGCCCTGCTGGGTCCCCCGGTCGTTTCTGATGCCGGGCGGGCGCCTCAAGCTGGACACCAGGGACCTGTATGCGCTGGGCGCCCACCGCGGAGGCATCGACGAGCGGTGGTTCGCCTCCACCACGAACGCCGACAACGGTCCCGGCACGCCGCCCGACGAGGGGCTCAGCTACATTGCCTTCGATGGCAAGCGCGTTCTGTTCAAGGAGGCGATCGAGACGCTGGGCGACCAGTTCCTCGGCGCGGAAGTCATGGCGAAGCAGGGGGGCTGGAACCTGCTGTGCAAGTTCTTCGACAACCTGGGCCCCATCCCGCACCACATGCACCAGATGGACGAGCACGCCGCCCGCGTGGGCCAGAAGGGCAAGCCGGAGGCCTACTATTTCCCGCCCCAGTACAACTTCACCGGCAACAACTTCCCGCACACTTACATGGGACTGGAGCCGGGCACCACCAAGGACGACGTCCGCGCGTGCCTGGAGCGCTGGAACCAGGGCGACAACGGCATCCTCGATCACGCCAAGGCGTACCGGCTCATACCCGGCTCAGGCTGGCAGATCGACGCCGGCATCCTGCACGCGCCCGGCTCGCTGGTCACCTACGAGCCGCAGGTCAACTCGGACGTCTTCGGCATGTTCCAGTCCATGGTGGAGAACCGGCCCGTGCCATGGAGCCTGCTGGTGAAGGACGTGCCGCCCGAGCACCGCCAGGACCTGGACTACATCATCGGCATGCTGGACTGGGACAAGAACGTCGATCCTGAATTCGGCAAGCACAACAAAGTCTGGCCGAAGCCGGTGAAACAACCGGCAGCCATGGCGGAGGCCGGCTACAGCGAGGTATGGGTGACCTACGGGAGATCCTGGTACTCGGCCAAGGAGCTCACCGTGTTCCCGGGCCGCTCTGTGGAACTTAAAGACGCGGCCGCCTACGGCGTGATCCTGACCCAGGGCCGCGGCAGGCTGGGCAAACTCGAGGTCGAAACCCCGAGCTTGATCCGCTTCGGCGAGATGACCAAGGACGAGGTGTTCGTCTCGGCCGCCGCCGCCGCCGCAGGCGTCACCATCATCAACACCAGCGACCAGGAGAACCTGGTCATGCTCAAGCACTTCGGCCCGGGAAACCCGGACGCCGCGCCACTTGTCGCAAACTGAGAGGAGACCACATGGCAGCCAAGACTCTGGGAGTCGGACTTATAGGGTGCGGCTTTATGGGCCGCACGCACTCGAACGCCTACCTGCGCCTGAACAACTTCTTCCCCGTCCAGCACCGGCCCGTGCTGCGCGCCATCTGCGACGTCGACGAGGGTAAGGCCAGGAAGTTCGTGGACGTCTGGGGGTACCAGCGCGCCGAGACGGACTGGCGCAAGCTGATGGACTCCAACGACATCGACCTGATCGATATCTGCGTGCCGAACTTCGCGCACAAGGAGATAGCCGTGGCGGCGGCCCAGGCCGGCAAGATGGTGCTGTGCGAGAAGCCGCTGGCCATGAACGCGGCCGAAGGCGAGGAAATGGTGCGCGCCGTCGAAGCCGCCAAAGTGCCCAACATGATCTCGTTTAACTACCGGCGCGTGCCTTCCATCTCGCTGGCCAGGCAGATCATAGACGAAGGACGCATCGGCCGGCCCTTCCATTACCGCGCCACTTACTTGCAGGACTGGACCATCTCATCCGACGTGCCCCAGGGCGGCGACGCGCTGTGGCGGCTGGACGTCAAGGTCGCCGGCAGCGGCGTCACCGGCGACCTGCTGGCGCACTCCATCGACACCGCCATGTGGCTCAACGGCCCCATCCGGCGCGTGGTGGCCAAGACCGAGACCTTCGTAAAGGAGCGCAAGCACGTGGTCTCCGGCAAGGTGGAGCCGGTGGGGATCGACGACGCCTGCATGTTCCTGGCCGAGTTCGCCAACGGCTCGATGGGCACCTTCGAGTCCACCCGTTACGCCCGCGGCCGGAAGAACTTCAACACCTTCGAGCTGAACGGCGCCGACGGCAGCGTTTACTTCGACCTCGAAGAGCCGGAGTATCTTCAGTTTTTCGAATACAAGCAGTTACAATCCGGCAAGAAAACTGAGTCGCATTTGACGGGCTGGCGCAAGATCCATGTTACTAACTCGGAACACCCTTACATGGGCCGCTACTGGGTTCCGGGCACCTGCATCGGCTACGAGCACACATTCCTGAACCAGCTCGCGGATTTTGTGGAAGGGATCGAGAGCGGGACGCCGGCGCAGCCCGACTTCCGCAACGGACTTCAGACGCAGAAGGTTTGCGACGCCGTGCTCGAAAGCGCCCGCAGCGGACGCTGGATGGAGGTGGCCGAATGAGCGCGCACAGGTACCCTGCCCTGCACAACGCCATGTGGCCGGGGCTGGTGGGGAAGGGCCCGGATTCGGAGCCGCCCATCGACCTGGACACCATGCTGAACCTTACCGCCGCCGCCCGGGTGGACGGCGTGAAGTTCGAGGGCGTCGACCTGTTTCTCTCGCTGCCCCACACCGACATCGATTCCTCGGACGACGACCTGAAGGCGCTCGCCGACAAGCTGGCGTCCAAGGGACTGCTCGCCGGCTCGCTGGTAGCGCCGGTGTGGCCCCCGACCGGAGGCGGCTCCGCCATGGGCGACGAGAGCCAGCGGGCGGCGTTTCTCACCCAGGTCCGGAAAGCCTGCCGCATCGGCAGCAAGCTGCGCGACCTCAAGATCCGCCGGTACGGAATCGTGAGAATCGACTCGGCTACCAGCGTCGAGGAGTGGGCCAAGAACCCCGAGGAGAACACCAAGCGCATCGCCCAGACCTTCCGGGAAGCCTGCGCCATCGCCGGGGACCACGGCGAACGCCTGGCGGCCGAGGGCGAGATCTGCTGGGGCGGAATGCACAGTTGGCGGCGGAACGTGCAGTTGCTTGAGATGGTGGGCCGGCCCGAGACGCTGGGCTTCCAGGCCGACATGGCGCACGTCATGCTCTTCACCATGGGCTACAACGCTCCGGAGGACCGGCTGCTTCCGGAGAACTTCGACTGGACCCGGACCGATGAACTGGCCGGGGCCTACCGCAAGGTGGCCGAAGCCTTGCGTCCCTGGACCATAGACCTGCACATCGCCCAGAACGACGGCACGGTGAAGGGCGCAGGCTCGCACGACAAGACCGGCAAGCACTGCCAGCCGGCCGACCCCGACGGCAAGCTCGACCTGGTGCGCGACGCCGGCGCCTGGATGTGTCGTGACGACGGCCAGCCGACTCGCGCCTTCGAGCACATCTGCTGGGACGGCTGCATGTTCCCTAACGAAGTGCTGCTGGGCCCCCACATCTGGAACGAGATCCTGGGCGCCATGATCGCGGTCCGCAACGCCCACGGCTGGGATTAGGGCAGGCGCGGTCCGGGCGCGACAGGCCTGCCGGCCTGTGGGGACCTCCTTCCGGCACGGCGGCAAGTACAGTGGGTGTCGCCGCCAGGAGTGGAACGTTGGAGGAGCCACTGAGCGGCCTTAACGGCCCGAAACCGGGGCAGGAGCATCCCGCCGGGGCGAGGCGTTCGCCGGCGGAGCGCATCGCCATCCGCGACCAACTGGAGCGGGTGCTGGCCAGCGCCCATTTCCGCAACAGCCGGCGATACACGGGCCTTCTGCGGTTCGCCGTCCAGCAGGCTCTGGAAGGGCGCCTGGACCGCCTGAAGGAGCGCGTTATCGGGGTTGAGGTCTTCGCCAGAGACGCGGATTACGACACAAGCCAGGACCCGGTGGTTCGAACCTCGGCGGTCGAGGTCCGCAAGCGGCTTGTCCAGTACTACCGGGAGCCGGGCCGCGAGACTGAGCTTCGGATTGACCTCCCGCCGGGCTCATACGTGCCGGAGTTCCACGCGGCCTCCGGGGCGCCGCCCGTTCCGGTTCCCGCTGACGCCCGCCGCCCCGCCGCACGGCCGCGAGTCACGTGGCGGCCGGCCGTCGTGGCTGTCGTGGTGCTGATCGCGGCGCTGGCCTGGCACCGGCCGTGGGCCTCGCCAAGCGCGTTCGACCGGTTCTGGCGGCCGGTGTTGCAGGCTCCGGGTCCAGTGCTGTTCGGCCTTTCGCCGGCTGTCGGGGCCGAGGTTTCAGCGCCGGCGGATTCGGCCCCGGTCTCCTCTTCAACCCTTGCCGAAATCCAGAGGTCGGCCGGGAAGCCGGGAGCGGCCGTGGCCGGAAGAGCGCTGTCGGTGCCGATCGGTGACGTTACGGCGCTGGTTGACATCGCCTCGGCCTTGAGGGCCAGGGGAAAGGCCTTCCAGACGCGTTTCACCGGTTCGCTGCAATTCGACGACCTCAAGGCCGGGCCCGTGGTATTCATCGGCCCTGCCGTCCGGTGGCTCAACCTGGTCACCAGCGACTGGCGCTTCACAGTGGACAGGGACGAGGCCGTCACCGTCACATGGATCAGCGACCGGGACAAGCCGGGCCAGAGGCTCTGGTCGATGCCCGTGAGTTCGCTGGTCACCGGCCCGGTCGAGGCGTATGCGCTCCTAACGCGGGTGCGGAATGAGACCACCGGGCAGTCGTTGGTAAGCATAGCCGGCCTGTCCACTTATGCAACCAGCGCCGCGGGCCAGTTTCTGGCGAGCGACCTGCACATGCGGGAGCTGGCCCGGGCAGCTCCCAGTGACTGGGACCGGAAGAACATTCAGATCGTCATCGCAACGCGGCAGGTGGGGGCGAGCTCCGGACCGCCCCGGCTGGTCGCCGCCCACTTCTGGTAGAACGCCGCTCCTGCCCGATACCGTAGCGACACCTCCGGCCAACTCACCGCTCCGGGGCCTTCATCGTGTTGGCGCGCTTCAGGTTGTGCCGGCCGGCGCCCGGGCTACCGTACGGCTATTGTAGCCGGGGGCGCTTCTGCTTACCATGGCGCATACAGCACTATGCGCAAACATAACCTCTGTTTCCTGATGAAGGCGGCCGTGCTGGCGGCTGCCATGCAGGTTGCGGCAGGCCAGCAGCCGCCGGCGCCGGCCACGGGTGGGATGGGACGGGGCGGTCCCGGCGGTGCACCGCTGACGTTGAATTTCGCCGACCGCACCGGGTTCGAGCAGATCTTCGACGGCAAATCGCTCGAAGGCTGGGACGGCGCCAGGGAGATTTGGCGGGTGGAGAATGGCGTCATTGTGGCGGAGTCAACCCCCGAGAACCCGGCTGGCACGACCTTTCTCATCTGGCGTGGCGGAGTGCCGGCCGACTTCGAGCTGAAGCTGGAGATCAAGATCGAGGGGCAGGGCGGCAACAGCGGTGTTCAATACCGCAGCCGCAACGTCCTGCCGAGCGCGAGCTTCGGCGCCGGGCGGGGTGGCCCGGCGGCGGGGGCGCCCGGCGGAGGCGGCTCCCCCGCACAGCCTGCCGGGGGCCGCGGACCGGGCGGCGGACCCATGCCGGTCGCCACCTACAGCAAGTGGAATCTGTTCGGGCCGCAGGCCGATTTCGACATGGCCGGCAGCATGGCCGGCCAGTTGTTCGAGGGCGGCAGGCAGCCCGGCGAGCGCGGGATCACGACCCGCCCGGGCCAAGTCGTGGTCCTGAGGGAGGGGCAACCCAACGTTCTGGCCGCGACCATCGCCACCGCGGACGAACTGAAGGCGAGCTTCAAGCCGGGCGACTGGAATCAGTATCACATCGTGGTTCGCGGCAGGACGTACCTGCACATTCTGAACGGCCGGCTGATCAGCGTCACCATCGACGACGACAACAGCAAGCGTCATGACAAAGGGCTGATCGGCCTGCAAATCGAGGGCGCCAGCCTGAAGGTCTCCTTCAGAGACATCTGGCTGAAGCGGCTGTAGCGCTGCCGGACGGCAGCAGAGGGACGAAGGAATGAGATGGGGAGCTCAAGAGTGGTGGCGGGGGTTCTCGCCTTCTTGATGGCCGGTGTTCCAACGGCGTTCAGCCAGGGCTTGACGGGCCAGCTGTCCGGATACGTCGCGGATCCGGGCGGGCCATCATCGTGGGAGCGCCGGTCCAGGTCCGCAATGCGCTGACCGGACAGACGCGACAGGTCTCCACCGACACGTCGGGGTGGTTCGTTTTCACGGAGCTGGTGGCCGGCACTTATGAGCTAAACGTGGCAAGCCAGGGCTTCAAGACATACGAGCTGAAAGACATCCGGCTTAGCTCCAACGAGCGTCCGGCCTTGGGCCAGATCCGGCTGGAACTGGGCGACCTTAGCACCCGCGTCTCCGTGGAGGCGGAGATGGTGCGCCTGCAAACACACAGCAGCGAGCGCATCGCGACGGTCAGCCAGTCTCAGATCGCGGATCTCCCGCTCACGGCGGACCGCACGGGAAGCAACGCCTTCCTGAGCGCCCTGCGGGTGCTGCCGGGAGTGGTGGGCACGACCATCAGCGGCGGCGTAGGAGGACAGCTCATTGTCACCCTGGACTGCGTCACCAACGCGGACACAGGCTCGCAAGGCACGGGCGGCAACCAGGGGGCTCTTTCGCCGAACATGGACACCATAGGGGAAGTCAAGGTCGCGCTGGCCACTTACCAGGCCGAGTACGGCGCCCGGGCCGGCGGAATGGTAAGCGTGGTCACCCGGGCCGGCACCAGGAAATTGAGCGGCACTGCCTATCTGTACGAGCGCAATGAGTGGTTCAATGCCAACCCTTGGTTCGACAACGCCCTGCGGACCAGGCTCAAGCCGGATGGCACGGCCAGGCGCGCCGTCTATCGCTTTCACAATCCCGGATACACCATCGGCGGTCCTCTGTTCATTCCCGGAACCGGCTTCAATCGAAGCCGCGAGAGGCTCTTCTTCTTCTGGGCCCAGGAATGGCTGAAACAGATCCCGCCCGCCGCTACGGCTCAACTGAAAGTCCCGACACAAGCGGAGTTGAACGGCGACTTCAGCAGGATACGCGACACCAATAACCGGGCTATCACGATTAACGACCACCGTGCCGGGACGAACGTCCCCTTCCCCGGCAACCAGGTGCCGCAGTCGCTGTTCGACCCGGCCATGCGCAAGATGTTGCAGATGCTGCCGCGCTGCAACTATCCGAGTCAGGCCGAATGCGAGGCGGGGGCGCTCGATTCCCAATTCCGCTACAACTGGTCGGAAACTTTCAAAGACCAGAGCCCGAGGGATACCGACACTTTGCGGCTGGACTGGAACGTGGAGCCGCGGACCATCGCCTACGCCCGGTTCAGCCGCAGCTTTCAAAGCGCCCGCAGCGTGCGGGGCACCGGGTCCGTCTCGGCCAGCAACACCTGGCCCCAGACCGGGGCGGAATACGCGATCCAGGCTATCGGAAGCATGGCGACGGTGATTCACACGTTCGCGCCGTCGCTGGTCAATGAGTCAACCTTCGGGTTCAACTCCACCCGGCAATACCTTTATCTGGAGCAGCGGGAACTGGACAGGAACGACCGCGTGAAGCTGGGGCTGAATCTGCCGCAGATCAACCCGCGGATAAATCCTGAGAACTACGTCCCCGCCGTCACCTACGGCGTGCCCGGGGCGAGCCCCACCTTCAATGCCGACCAGCGGTTTCCATTCCGGGCGCGCAACATCATCTACAACTTCACCAACAACCTGTCATGGGTGCGGAGCACGCACAACCTGAAGTTCGGCCTGTACGGCGAATTCGCTATTCGCAACGCGCCACGCGAGTCGGTGTTCTCGGGCGCCTTCAACTTCACTCCCGTGGCGCAGACCACCAACCCTCTGGACAGCAACTACGGCTTCTCCAACGCTCTGATGGGGATCTTCCAGAGCTGTCAGGAATCGGACAACCGCATCCGGAGCTTCGGCCGTTATCGCCAGTTGGAATGGTTCGCCCAGGACAACTGGAGGGTCAACCGGCGGGTGACGCTGGACCTGGGAGGCCGGGCAGCGGCACGTTCTACCAGGCCACTGAGGTCTATGAGCAGCACTTGCTGAACAGGCCGCCCGTCGGAGTGGGACCACGGTTCGGCTTCGCCTACGACGTTTTCGGCAACGGCACCACAGCCGTACGCGGAGGCTTCGGCATGACGTTCGACCGCAGCGGCGGAGATGACGTCATCCTCAACACGGCCCAGATCTCACCCTTGCAGAACAACCTCTTCTATTACAACAGCAGCGTGACCACCCTGTTTTCCGGCTCTCTGGCCGCAGTCCTGGGGCCGACCGTCACGGTATCCACCCAGCGGACGCCGGTTCTGCCCTCGACCTACAACTGGAGCCTGGGCATCCAGCGGAACCTGGGTTTCGGCGTCTTCCTGGACCTTGCCTGCGTCGGCACCGGGGGCCGTCACCAGCGCCGGACAATCGATGTCAACACCGCGCCTTACGGAACCAAGCGCCAGCTTTCCTCCTGCGATCCGACCACGGCGCTGCCGGCCAGCCCGCTACCCCTGGCGGCTCCCTGCACGCTGATGCAGGACAACTTCCTCCGGCCGCTCCGCGGCTACCAGGCCGTTGTCTACCAGAGCTTTGACGGGAGCACCAACTACCACTCCATGCAGCTGCAATTGAACCGCCGGGTGCGGGGCGGCCTCCAGATCGGCGGCAACTGGACCTGGTCCAAGGCCATGAACTACGACAATTTCCCCTATGTTCCCCGGCGGCGGCCCCCATGATAGTGCCCAGCCGCGTGCTGGGCCAGCGGGTGGGAGCGGTCGCGCCCAGCGACAAGATCGTGATGGCGGGCCTCGGCATTGGCGGGCGCGGCGGGGGCGACATGCAGGCCCTGCTCAGCTATCCCGAGGTGCAGATGGTGGCCGTGTGCGACGTCAGAAACGACCGCCGCGAGGTGGTCAAGAGCATGATCGACAAGCGGTACGGCAACCAGGACGCCAGGATGTACCGCGAGTACGAGGAACTGCTGGCCCGGGACGACATTGACGCGCTGCTGATCGCGGCCGGGGAGCGCTGGCACGCCCTGCTCTCGATCTACGCCGCCAAGGCGGGAATGGATGTCTACTGCGAGAAGCCCTGTGGCTCCACCATCGCGCAGGACCAGGCGCTGCGCGACACTTTCGCGCGCTACGGCCGCATCTACCAGGCAGGCTGCCAGCGTCGCAACGGCCAGAACTTCATGTTCGCAGTGGAACTGGCCCGCAGCGGCAAGCTGGGCAGGTTGCAGACCATGCACGCCCAGACCATCGCCGGCCAGTCTGCCATCACCACCCATAGCTGGCTGCCCGCCGAGCCTGAACCGGACCGGCAGGTCCTGGACTGGGACCGCTGGCTGGGGCCCTGTCCGATGCGGCCCTACAACTCCAACTACACGCGCGGGGGCGCCTCCTGGGCCACCTACTTCGACTTCCACGGCGGCGCGATCCTGGAGTGGGGCACCCGCACCGTGGACCTGTGCCAGTGGGCCGCCAGGGCGGACCACACCCAGGCCGTCGAATACGTTCCTTACTGCAAGGACAGCCCCGCCGAGCCCCACTACGTCCTGTGCCAGTATGCCAGCGGCGTCAGGCTCGTCATCCGCAACCAGGGAGGCGACCATGGCACCAGACCGTGGATGGGCCTGGGCTCATGCAGCGTGCGGTTCGAGGGGTCCGACGGATGGGTCGAGACGGGCGACAGCGGGAAGGTGGAGGTGTCCGACAACCTGAAGGGCGAGCTGCACCCCTTCCGGCCGGCGAACCTCGCGCTGGCTTACCACCTTCAGGAGTTCCTGGACTGCGTGAAATCCAGGTCGATGACCAGCGCCAATCACGTTGCCACATGCAACACGCACATCACATGCCACGCGGCGCAGATCTCCGCCCAGCTCGGGCGGAAGCTGGCGTGGGACCCGGCCAGCGAGGAGTTCGTGGGCGACGCAGAGGCCAACCGCATGCGCACGCGCGCCATGCGGGAGCCGTGGCGGATATAAGAGGAGAGGAGACGACGACGATGCAAGAACCCGGACAGATGAAGCCCCCCGTACAGCCGCCTGGCGCGCCCCCGGAACCCGGCCGTGGAGGACGCGGCGGCGGGTTTGGCGGCATGCAACGGCCTCCAATCCCGCCGGAGCTTGACGCGGACAAGGTTTTCCCACTATCAGAGGCGCGACTCGTTCAGATCCTGAAGGACCCGAAGTCAACCCCTTTCCAGATCAGTGTCGCCTGCAAGAAGCTGGCGCAGGTGGGCTCCAGGGAAGCGGTCCCGGCCCTGGCCGCATTGCTCGCCAACGAGCAATTCTCGCACTACGCCCGCTTCGCGCTGGAGCCTATGCCGGACGCCTCGGCGGACGAGGCTCTGCGCGGCGCGCTCGTCAAGACGAAGGGCAAGACACTGGTGGGCGTGATCAACTCGATCGGGGAACGCAAGGACGCCAAGGCGGTCGACCAACTCGCGAAGCTGATGTCGGGGGCGGACGCGGCGGTGGCCAAGGCCGCCGCCGCGGCGCTGGGCCGGATCGGGAGCACCGCGGCGGCCAAGCCGCTTCAGGATGCGCTGGCCAGGGCCAAAGGCGAATTGAGGCCTGCGGTCGCCGACGCCTGCCTGAACTGCGCCGAGGGACTGCTGGCCGCCGGGGAGCGGGCCAGGGCCATGGCGCTCTACGACATCCTGAGCCGGCCGGACACGCCCAAGGCCGTGCGGCTGGCCGCCATGCACTCAGTGATCGCGGCTGAGATCTCCTTGCGCCGGACTCGTTCGGCGCCGCCGGCGAAAAAGTAGCGTCCGTCTCCGCCCCCGCCCAGCTCCTCACGGGCGGGCTGCCGCGCGGCTCTGCGCCGCATCTGCCGCGGTATCATGATCGGGGAGAGGCGCTTGCGCAAGAGCACCAAGATCATCGCCACGCTGGGCCCGGCCAGCGCGCCTTGCGTCGCCGGACTACTGGCGGCGGGCGTGGACGTGTTCCGCATCAACCTCTCTCACGGCGACCGGCGGCAGTGGGACGCCTACCTCGACGAGGTCAGAGAAGAGGAGCGGAAGGCTGGCAGGCCGGTCGCGGTGTGCGCGGACCTTTGCGGCCCGAAAATCCGCGTAGGCCTGATCCGCGGCGGGAGCGTAGACCTGGAGCCGGACCGGGAGATCAGCATCCTGCGGCAGCCCGCCGATGGCGACGCCGGGCAAATCTCCACGACGCTGCCCGAACTGGTGGATTCCGCGCGCCCGGGGCAGCGGATCCTGATAGGCGACGGCCGCCTGGTCCTAGAAGTCCTCAGCAGCCGGGCGCCGGAGAGCTTCACCTGCCGGGTGCTGGTGGGCGGGCGGCTGGCAAGCGGGGCCGGAGTCAATCTGCCCCAGACCGCGCTGTCGATCCCCGCGCTCACCGAGAAGGACCGGCAGGACATCGACTGGATTGCCCGGCGGAGCTTCGACTACGTGGCCCTCTCCTTCGTGCGCTCAGCGGCCGACGTTGCCGGACTGCGGGCCCTGCTGGCCGAACGCGGATCGAGCGCCCACATCATCAGCAAGATCGAGAAGCCCGAAGCGCTCGACGCCATCGACGCCATCATCGACGCCTCCGACGCCGCCATGGTGGCGCGCGGGGATCTGGGCGTTGAGCTGGACTACGCCAGGGTCCCCCTGGCGCAGAAGCTGATCGCACGGAAGTGCGAGGCGGCGGGCAAGTGCTGCATCATCGCCACCGAGATGCTCGAGAGCATGATCCAGAGCCCCCGCCCGACGCGGGCCGAGGTCTCCGACGTCGCCAACGCCGTCTTCGACCGGGCCGACGCGGTGATGCTATCCGGGGAGTCCGCCGTCGGCCGTCACCCCGTGGAGGCCGTGGCGGCGATGGTGCGCATCGTCCGGGCCTCGGAGGAGTACATGCACGAGTACGGGGGCTCGGCGCAGCCGCCCGCAGCCGACCCGGCGCCGGCGGCCGCACTGGCCGCCTCGGTCCGGCGCATGGAGGAGATGCAGGACATCAAGGCCGTGATTGTGTACACGGCGTCCGGCTTCGGCGCCCGCATGCTGTCCAAGAGCCGGCTCAACAGCCCGGTCCTGGCCCTCTCGCACGACCCGGTAACGGTTCGCCGTTGCGCTCTCTATTACGGTGTGGTGTCCCGCCGGACGCCGGAGCCAGCCAACCTGACCGAAGCCGTGACGTTGTGCCTCGCCGAGTGCCGGATGGCCGGGATGGCCGCCGATGGGGACCGCGTGGTTGTCGTGGCGGCGCACCCCATAGGCGTCCCGTGCAGCACCAAGGTGCTGGTGCTGGACACGCTCAGGCATCCGGATGGCGCCGGATAAGCAGTTCGCTGCGAAGCGCGCCGCCGTCCGCAAGCCCCTCAGCAAGGTCCCGGCGCCACCCTCGGCGGGAGCCCGATTCTGAAAGTCGTGCCGGCTCCTGGCGCGCTCCTGACTTCCACCCAGCCCCCGGCCTGCCGGACAATCCCGTAGACGGTGGCAAGGCCCAGTCCGGTGCCTTTCCCCTGGCCCTTGGTGGTGAAGAACGGCTCGAAGATCCTGGCCCGAACCTCTTCGCTCATTCCGGCTCCAGAGTCGGAGACCGTGAGCACGACGAATGGACCGGGGGAGACCCGGGCGACGGAGGCGGCCTCCGCGTCGAGTTCGGCCGTCGCCGTGGAGATCTCCAGCCTCCCTCCGGCGGGCATCGCGTCCCTGGCGTTGGCCACAAGATTCATCAGGACCTGATGCAGTCGTCCCGGGTCCGCCATTACCTCATCCGGCGCCGCGCTCAACTCGGCGCCAATCTCTATCGCCCCCCCGGCAAGCTGCCCGAGCATACCCCGAGACTCGTCGATCAGCCGGTTGAGGCTCACGGGCTTCGGCTCGACTACCTGTCTGCTGCTGAATGCGAGGAGTTGGCGGGTCAGTTCCGCCGCCCTCTCGCCCGACGTGTGTATCTGCTCGAGCTTGTCCCTGAGCGGATCGTTCTGGCCGACCTGGTCCAGCAGCATCCGGCTGAACCCGTTGATTACCGTCAGCCAGTTATTGAAATCGTGGGCGACGCCCCCGGCGAGCCTGCCCAGGCTTTCCAGCTTCTGGCTCTGCCGCAGCCGCTCCAAAAGCCGGGCCCGTTCGGCTTCCACACGCTTGCGGTCGGTGATGTCGCGCTCGCTGCCCTGCACGCCGACCTGCCGCCCCGACCCATCCAGCAGCGGACCCCAGGAGGCGGCGACCCACTTCTTCTCCCCCTGGCGCGTGACGAGCCTGTACTCGACCTCGGCGTAGGACTCGCCCTGAAACAGCTTGTCCCAGTAGGCCAGCATCCGTTCCTGGTCCACCGGGCTGATCCAACAGATGAAGTGCTCCCGGCGCAGGTCCTCGATGGAGTAGCCGGTGAGTTTCTCGACCGCGGAATTCGCGAAAACGAGCCGCCGGTCCATGTCGTAGGCCAGCACAGCCTCGTGCAGGTTGGCCGCCAGCAGTTGAAGCTGCTGATTAGCCTGGCGCAGCGCTTCCTCCGTCCTCTGGCGCTCGGCGAACTCCTTGCGAAGACGGGCGAGCGCCACGGCCATGTCCGCGTGAGCGGCGTCATGGGCCGCCATCACGTTCTCCAGTTCCGTCTCGATCTCCGGCGAAGACGGCCGCACCAGGAACTCGTCGTACTCGGCGCCGTCAGCGATGAAGGCGGTCTGGTCCGCCCAGCATTTGACTCCGAAGTGCTTCGAGCAGTAACCTGCGAGCATCCCCGCCAGCAGGGCGCTCCCCCAGCACGCTCCCATCGACCGCTGGGATAGCCCCTCCCATGTATCAGTGGCGCGGAACCGGCATTCACGGTTCCCGGGATCGTACCGGACCAGTTCCCAGCGCCCCCACCCGGCCACAGCCGCTAGGTTGGCGACGGCCATGAAGCCCTGGCGGAAATCGGGGTACTGAGAAATCACTTTCCAGCTGTCGTCCACGCTCAGGCGGCCTTCGCCCTGGAGCGCCAGCAGAAGACGCGGAGTCCCTACCATGGCCTGCAGGGCCTGGACGGCGGCGCGCAGCGTGCTGTCCAGCCACATCATGGCCACAGGCATTCCATTGAACGTGCAGACGCCGCGCTGGAGGTCCCAGGCTAGTTGGATTCCGGATATCTCGATCCGCTCAGTCCGGTCCCCACTCTCGGGTGAGTTCATATACTACCTCCGCCATCATCTCACGATCGGGAGCGGATCACTTCGACTCGACGACGCGGTAGTAGTGGAAGTCCCTGGTAGCGCCCCGGGCGAGTCTGCCGGCCAGCTTCAGGTGATCGGTCTGGCCCGGGTGTAACACCTCGCCGAAGTGCACCAGCATGCCCACCAGGTCCTGGAGCGGGTTGCCCAGGTCCAGGTCGAGTCCAGCGTAGTGCGGGCGGCCGGGATCTCCGCCGGGCGGGATGGCCACCACCGCCTGGAGGCTCGGCGCGCCCTCCAGGCGAAAGCTCCGCAGCCGGTATCCCGCCGCATCGCTTTCACGGCCTTCCTGAAGTGACCTTATCGCATCCAGGAGCCGCCTGTGCGCCGCCGCCACGGGCGCGCCCTCGTAATAGACGGGTCTGGCGGCATCGGCCGCCAGGGCGCGGAGATTCGACGGGAAGCTCGCGTCGCAGGCAGCGTAGATGCGATCCTCGTCGGCGAAGAACACGCCGCGGATCCCCTCGATCAGGCTGCTGCCCGGCGCCGGACCTCCGGCGGCTCGCGCCTTGGCCAGGATGTTCAACAGGCAGGCCTTGCGCCGCGGCCGCGCCGGACCGTCCAGCCACCGGGGAATGGTCTCTCCGTCCAGACTCGATCCGGCGTCGAGCACTACCGCCTTGATGCGATCGTCGAACTCCTCCACAGGAGTGACCAGCTCCAACCGGCGGGAGTCCGCCCTGAAGCCCGCCACCACGTCCGCGACGCCGCTTTCCGGAACCTCGACATTGATGGGCTGCCCTGGCGGCCGCAGGCCGGAGATCATGACACGGAGCAGGTGCCGGCCGAAGGGCAGCGAAAACGCGTCGACGCCCCGGCAGACGATGGCGCCGTTGTTGAGAGCCGCCGTGAAGCGGAACACGCCCGGCGCCCAACCCTGGATAACGCGCACGCGGCGGAGGCGGAGTTCGGTGACGTGATCCGCGGGCTGAAGGCTGATAGTCAGCCCGCGCGGCGCCGCGGAAGACTCGCCGCCCACGACGATTCCCTGACTGGAGAGGCTGTCCAGCCGGAGCGCGGCCCCGCCGCACTGGATGTGAATACGTATGGATTCGTTCATCGACGGGCGCCTGTTGGTGGCGCCCCCGAGCGTAGCAGCGGGACCCCGGCACGCCGCCCGCGCCCGCGCCGGGAGCCCTTGGTGGAAATGGAGATATTAACCTGCCGGTGCTGTGACCGTGAAGACTACAGCTGCAGTGGACGCATCACCGCTCCCGGATCCAGACGATCGAAACCGGAGGACCGGGGGCGGGACGAACCGCTCCGTCAGCCCCGGTCTCGGGAGCCGCGGCGGTAAGGGAAGCGAGTCCGCGATTCATGCGGGCGTAGTTGGGGATCGCCGTCATTGGACTGCCGTCTGTGAAGGCGCCCTTGATGACCGTCACCCCGCCGAGAAGATCGCCTCTCCACTCGGGGGTCAAAACGGAATCCGGGCTGAGCACCTTGGCGATGTCCTGATCGACCTGCTCGATGTTGTAGACCAGCGGACCGTACCTCAGAGCCACCCTGTTCCGGTTCGCCTCGATCCGGTCGCTGGCCCTCACGCGCTGCACCCGCATCGGGAGAACCAGTTCGATTCTGTCTCCCGCGCTCCAGGAGCGGGTAATCACGGCATAGCCCTTGTCCATGGGGGGCTTCACCGCCGCCCCGTTGACGGCGATTGAGGCGACACCGTTGGCATCCGGCAGGCTCCTGTACAGGCTGCTCACGCCGCGGTCCGGCACGCGCACTCTCACGCTGAAGCGCCGCCGGATCTTGGGGTTGACGATGATGGAGACCTTCCCGCTCCACGGGTAGTCGGTCTGCTGGATCATCTCGACATCCGTTCCGCCCACGTTCTCCAGCGTGACGGTGCTTCCGATGAACAGGTTCACCCAAACGCCGCCGTCGCCCGTGACGTACATCCAGGTCGGCAGCATCAGCAGGGTCCTGGCGATGTTACCCACGCAGCAGGGGCAGTTGTGCCAGGGCGCGCGTGGAGTGTTCTCCTCCAGCGCGTTGGTGTAGTAGAAGTTCCTGCCCTCCAGGTCGACCGATCCCAGCAGCGCGTTGTACAGTGTTTCTTCGTAGAGATCAGCATGCCTGGCGTCGTGGTACGCCAGGTTGAGCTTCCATTGAAAGAAGATCAGGCCGCAACTGGAGCAGGATTCGCAGTAGGCGCGGTTCCGCAAAGAGTAGTTCGGGCCGAAGCCCTCGGCGGTTTCGCCGCTGCCCACGCCGCCCGTGACGTAGTACTTCCTGTTGACGATGTTGTCCCACAGCGACCTGACGGCGCTCCGGTAGCCGGCGTCACCGGTCTCCAGGGCGATATCCGCCATGCCCGTGTAGCTGTACACGGCGCGCACGGCGTGCCCGACCGCTTCGTACTGCTCGATGACGGGCAGATGGCCCTGGTCGTACTCCTGTCTCTCCCTGTCGCCGGCCGCGGCGTGATAGCGGCAATCCAGAAGGAACCTGGCCAGTTCGATGTACTTGCGTCCCTGTGCGCCGCCCTCCACCTCGTTCACGAAGCGGCCGAACCGCACCAGGGCCTGTTCCATTCCCTGGTGGCCGTCGTACCAGGCTCTTTTGGGCGGCGGACCCAGGTTGTTGTGCCAGCAGTCGGCCAGTCTCCTGGCGGCATCATACAGCCTTGTGTCCTTCCCGCCGGTCATGAGGTAGTGGTTGATGGCGGCTTCCAGAAAGTAGCCGGCCACGTACCCCTCGTGGTCGCCGCGGCGTTGCCAGCGCGGGAAGGGGCCTGGCGTGATGTTGCCTCGCCCTCCCACCCTGGAGGGAATCGTGAAGGCGGTTTGCAGATACCCGTCCGGCTCCTGTGCCGCCAGGATCTTGGGGATCCAGTCGTCCAGGGTCGCCCGCATCTTCTGGTGCGCCCTGAGGATCTCCCCGTCGCCCTGGGCGTCGATCATCAGCGCGATGCTCATGGCCTCCACCGTCTGGTGGACCCAGGCATTGGAGAACACGAATCCCTTGTGGCTTCCGTGCGGCTCGCCGCGCAGCGCCTTGCCTGCCTCGACGAAGTTGTCGATTCCGCCCGGACCCAGCGTCAGATCCGTCCGGTTGATCTGGTCGATGCAGTGCGGGATCCAGTTCACCACCAGCGCCTTGACCCGGGCGCTCCACAGCGGGCTGCTGACCCGGTAGTTCCTGGTGTGGACCGGTTCCAGCGGCCTGGCGGGCGGCGGAGTCTCAACCCTGACGCTCAGCGTGGAGGAAGCCTTCGATCGCCCGTCTTCCGCCGTGAGCCGCAGCACGTACTCCCCTGGGGATGAGAACGAGGCGGTGGTGACCGGACTCTTCGGATTCTTGAAGGCGACTCTTCCCGGGCCGGATTCCTTGCTCCAGGTGGTGGCAGGCGCAGGCGCGGGTTGCGAAGGGGGCGGCGGCGGGGCGCCGGGCCCTCTCGCCGGTCTGGGCGGATCGCCGTAGCCCGCCCAGCCTCGGAGGTACGTCACGCCGGGCAGCACCACCACCCGGTCCACTCCGGCCCTGACGTTGAGCGGGGCGTTCTGCGCGCCGAGCGCGCCGCGGCACACGGCAGCCCCCGCCACGGCCCCCAGCACTGTCCGACGGCTTGGGCGGGTCATGGCAGTGCACCCGCCTGAAGAAGAAAGCGACGCAATGGGTTGGGCGTCACGCTATCACCCTCCAACCGGACGATTTGCTCCCAGAGAGATTATATCGATGTACAATTGGTGCCGGCCATGAACCCGCGATCTGAATCCCGTTTGAAATGCCTGGCGCTGGCGTCCCTGCTCTCGGCGGCCGGCACGGCCTTCGCGCAGACCGGCACGGCGCTGGACCGCTACGTAGCCGCGCCGGACGCAAGCTTCCGGTACGAGCTTGTCTCGGAGAGACGGCTCCCGGGCGCCACCATGTACGTTCTGGACATGGTCTCGCAGACGTGGCGCGACCTGAAGGAAGTCAACCGCACCGAGTGGCGGCACTGGCTCACCATCCTGAGACCGGACGAGGTCGACAGCTCAACCGGCTTTCTGTTAATCGCCGGCGGGTCCAATGGGAGCAAGCCGCCGCAGGCTCCGGACTCTTTCCTGGCCGCTATGGCAGCCGAGACCCGGACCGTGGTGGCGGCGGTGCGGATGATCCCGAACCAGCCGCTGGTCTTTGCCGGAGATGGGCAGGGTCCCAGGAGCGAAGACGCGCTCATCGCTTACACCTGGGACAAGCACCTGAGGGGTGGCGATGACTCCTGGCCGGCGCGGTTGCCCATGACGAAGGCCGCGGTCCGCGCCATGGACGCCGTAAGTGGATTCTGCGCCTCAGAGCAGGGGGGCGGCGTGAAAGTGGATCGTTTCGTGGTGGCGGGGGCGTCGAAGCGAGGGTGGACCGCCTGGACCACCGCCGCAGTGGACCGGCGCGTGGTTGCGATTGCCCCCCTGGTGATCGACGCGCTGAACCTCGAAGAGAGCTTCGAGCACCACTACCGGGCCTACGGCTTCTTTTCCCCGTCGGTCGGGGACTACCAGGCCATGCACATCATGGACTGGTTCGGCACCCCGCAGATCCGCGCGCTGCTCCAGATTGAGGATCCGTACAGCTACCTCGACCGGTTGACGCTGCCCAAGTTCCTGGTGAACTCGAGCGGCGATCAGTTCTTCCTGCCCGACTCCTCGCAGTTCTACTTCGGCCAGTTGAAGGGGGAGAAACACCTGCGCTATGTCCCGAACACGGACCACGGCCTGTCCAAGTCCGACGCTCAGGAATCGCTGGCCGCGTTCTATCGCTCGATCGTGGAGGCGAAACCCCGCCCGCGCTACTCGTGGGGGCTCGACAAGGATGGCGGCATTCAGGTGAGCGTCGAGGACCAGCCGCTGGCGGTCCGGTTGTGGCAGGCCACCAACCCGAGGGCGCGCGACTTCCGGCTGGAGACCATTGGCGCTGCCTGGCGCAGTTCGGACCTCCAGCCCGCCAAGGGATCCACCTATGTCGCTCGGGTGGCGCCGCCGCAGGAGGGCTGGACAGCTTACTTCGTCGAGTTGACCTTCGCGGGTCCCGGCAAGTATCCCCTGAAATTCACGACGGGTGTGCGCGTTGTTCCCGACCTGTTGCCGCACGGGCCTCACCAGCCGGCAAGACCGGTCCCGAAGAACTAGCAGGCTCCGTGGGACAGGCGTCCTCGCCGGCCCTGGCCCCTCCCTTACGGGTCTGTGAAAAAATCTCCGACTGCAATAAATCATAATCGGGTCGTTTTGTTTTTTGCTGCATCCAATCGGCGTGTCCACACCGCAGCCCAAGCCCAAGTTCGAGTACCGCAACCGCGCCCGGGTCTATCCCGGCCCCGTCGATCTCGAAGCCCTGGTCCCTGCTTCTCATCCGGCGCGCGCCGTCTGGGATCTGATCGAGTCGCTCGACTTCTCCCGCTACGAGGACCTGATCCTCAGCCGCGAGGGCCAGGCCGGTCGCAGCGCGGCGCCGCCGCGGCTGCTGGCCGCGTTGTGGATCTACGGCTACAGTCTCGGGGTTGGGTCGGCGCGGGCGCTGGAGCGGATGCAGACGCACGAGGCGGGTCTGCGCTGGCTGTGCGCGCCGGGAGCCGTGCTGTGGGAAGACGGGGCCAGGGCGGGGGCGGCGGGTGGACCGGGTGCAGGAGAGCGCGGCGATGCAGGCGTATCTGGCGCGGATGGCGGGCGAAGAAGGCCAGCAGGTGTACAAGCAGCGGAGCCGCTATGGGGAATTTGCGCAACTGCAGATAAAAGGGGTGCTGAGGCTGAGACGGTTTCACGTGCGGGGCTTGAAGAAAGTGAAACAGGAAGGGAAGCTTTGGGCGCTGGCCTACAACGTGCTGCAATGGATCCGGCTGGGGTGGAAGAAACTAGCCAGTCCGCCGGAACGAATCGCCCCGGCGGCCTGCTAAAAGCGGGCCCCCGCCCCGCGAGGCGGGGCCAAGCCGGGGCGCCCGGCGGACCAAACCTCCCGGCTCCCGGCACGAAACCGAGCGCGCGGCCACTTCCCGCCGGCCCCAGTGCGCCGGAGCGGGATTTTTTCACGGACCCTTACGGCCGGGGTTCCGTGCAGGGCCTCGCACGGACGCCACCCCCTGACCGCGCTGCGCCGGGCACAGCCCGGCGCGTGAAAACGCCCCCCGGCTGTTCCTCACGGCAGGATCTGGAAACCCTGTTCCCGGAAGTGACTGTCAAGGCAGAACGCGGTCCGGATGCCCGGCTGGCGCATGGCCAGGAAATTCAGGCCGGCGCCCCCGGCGTCGCGGTTTTCCGGACCACGGGCCGGTAGAGCGTGTCGCGCTCCACCGGCTCCCGGCCGGCTTCGCGGATCAGTCGCAGCATCTCCTCGCGGCTCAGAGAGCGGCCGGTGGCGGCGCCGGCATCGTGGTAGATCTTCTCCTCGGCCAGCGTGCCGTCAAGGTCGTCCGCTCCGAAACGCTGCGCCACCTGCGCGATGCGCGGCGTCAGCGCCACCCAGTACGCCTTTATGTGCGGAATGTTGTCGAGCAGCAGGCGGGCCGCAGCGATGTTGGCAAGATCGGTGAACGCGGTCGCCGGCAGGATGTGCGCCAGCGCCGTGCCTCCGGGATGGAACGCCAGCGGGATGAAGGCCATGAAGCCGCCCGTCTCATCCTGCAAGGCGCGCAGTTGAAGGAGGTGGTCCACCCGGTCCTCGTCCGTCTCGACGTGGCCGTAGAGCATGGTGCAGTTGGAGTGCAGGCCCAGGCCGTGGGCCTCGCGCGCGATGCGCAGCCACTCGCCGCCGTCGATCTTGTGATCGCAGATGACGCGCCGCACGCGCCCGGCGAAGATCTCCGCGCCCCCCCCGGGCAGCGAATCCACGCCAGACGCTTTGATCCTCTCGAGCGTCTCCAGCGTCGTGATGCCGGTGCGCCTGGCCAGGTGGCCGATCTCCACCATGGTGAGCGCCTTCAGGTGCACCCCGGGAAAGCGCTGCTTGAGTCCGCGGAACAGCTCACAGTACCAGTCCACGGTCAGTGCAGGGTGCAGGCCGCCCACGACGTGGAACTCGGTGACAGCTTCCGACCAGCCGCTTGCCGCCGCTTCCCAGGCCTGCTCGAGCGTCATGGTGTACGCCCCGGGGTCGCCGGGCTTCTTTCCGTAAGCGCAGAGCCGGCAGCCGGCCACGCAGACGTTGGTCGGGTTGATGTGGCGGTTTACGTTGTAGAAGGTGACATTCCCGTGCAGCTTCTCCCGGACCAGGTTGGCCATGTAGCCCAGCGCCAGCAGGTCGCGGCTGCGGTACAGCGCCACTCCGTCGTCGAAGTCCAGGCGGACGCCGGAGGTGACTTTGTCCAGGATGGCCGCCAGTCTCCGGTCCTCGATGAGAGGATGCATCTCTATGCCCCGGAACGAAGGAAAAGAATATCAGCGGCCCAGAACAAAAAGAACAGCACGCTGACGTAGCCGTTCATGGTGAAGAAGGCGGCATTCACCCGCGACAGGTCGTGGGGCTTGACCAGGCTCTGCTCGTAAAACAACAGCAGGGCCACCACCACCACCCCGGCCAGGCTCAGCGCGCCCAGGCTGAAGCTGTGCGCCAGGGCGGCCAGGGCCGCGACCATCCCCACGTGGAACAGGCGCGAAATCCAGAGCGCCCCGGCGATGCCGAACCGGCGCGGCAGGCTGAACAACCCCTCCTGCCTGTCGAACTCGTGGTCCGGACAGGCGTAGATCACGTCGAAGCCCGCCGTCCACAGTGTCACCGCCAGTGTCAGCCACAGGATGCGCGGGTCCAGCGAGCCCCGTATGGCGATCCAGGCCGCCGCCGGGGCGATACCCAGCGAGAAGCCCAGCACCAGATGCGACACCGCCGTGAAGCGCTTGGTGAAGGAGTAGAAGAACACGACCCCGAGCGCCAGCGGGGCAAGGCGGAAACACAAGTCGTTCAGGGCGCGGGCGGCAAGCAGAAACACGAGCGACGATGCGGCCGTGAAACCCCATGCGAAACTCCGTGAAAGCAGACCCGCGGGCAGGTGCCGACCTCTGGTCCGCGGATTCCGGGCGTCCAGATCCTGGTCCAGCAGCCGGTTGAACGCCATGGCGGCCGACCGCGCCCCCACCATCGCCACCACAATCCACAGGAACTTCCACCCGAGGCTTCCCGTGGCGAACCCCTCCTCGCGCACCGCCAGCAAGGCGCCCGTCAGGGCGAACGGCAGGGCGAAGATCGAGTGCTCAAACCGGATCATCTCCAGCGTGAGCCGGACTTTCCTGAGAAACGCTCTCGGCATTCGGAAGCTGGGCAGCCTGTCCCCATTCTAGCTGTGCTAGGCTGGCCTCTGACCATGTGGCGCGTACTTGTGCTGGCGGCGGCGCTCGGGCTGTGCGCGGGGTGTTCACGCAACAGCGCGACCGGCGACGGTCTGCTGACCATCACCCTTCCCGGCGGCCAGGAAATCCGCGCCGAGGTGATGACGCGGCCCGAAGACCTCATGCGGGGGATGATGTTCCGGGATTCGCTCGCGCCCGACCGCGGCATGCTCTTCGTCCACACCGAGCCCGGGCGCTACTCCTACTGGATGTTCCAGTGCCTCATCCCGCTGGACATCATATGGCTCGACGCCGCCAGGCGCATTGTCGAGATCTCCGCCGACACGCCGCCGTGCAAGGGAGAAGCACGGACCTGCCCCAGCTACGGAGGCAACCACGACGCCGTTTACGTGCTGGAACTGGCCGGGGGCATGGCCGCCAGGCACGGCCTGAAAGAGGGCGACACAATCCGCTTCTGATATCCTTGGTAGTAATCATGACTACCGAACAACTGCGCGAGGTGCTGTCTCTCGTAAGAACCAGGAAACTATCCGTGGACGCGGCAGTAGAGCGGGTGCGGCACCTGCCCTTCGAGGATCTGGGCTTCGCCAAAGTGGACCACCACAGGGCCTTGCGACACGGCATGCCCGAGGTGATTTTCGGCAAAGGCAAGACTCCCGAGCAAGTGCTGGGCATAGCCACACGCCTTCTCCAGAACGTCAAGAACGTGCTCATCACGCGGGCGGAGGAAAAAGCGGCCGCGCTGGTTACCGCGAAGATCCGCAACGCTGAGTACTTCCCGCTCAGCGGCGCGATCCGAGTGTGGGGCGACCGCACGATCCGGGGCAAGGGAAAGATCGCAGTTGTGTGCGCCGGGACCAGCGACATCCCCGTCGCCGAAGAGGCCCAGGTCACGGCCGAGGTCATGGGCAACGAAGTGGATGCCATTCACGACATCGGCGTGGCGGGCATACACCGGCTGATGAGCAACCGTGAGCGGCTGGTCAGCGCCCGCGTGGTGGTGGTGGTGGCCGGCATGGAGGGCGCGCTGCCGAGCGTGGTGGGAGGGCTGGTGGGCGGCCCGGTGATCGCCGTGCCCACCAGCATCGGCTACGGCGCCAGTTTCGGCGGGCTGTCGGCCCTGCTCACCATGCTCAACAGTTGTTCGAGCAACATCACGGTGGTAAACATCGACAACGGTTTCGGCGGCGGGTACGTCGCCAGCCTGATCAACAAACTGTAAGGGACGGCGGCGGGCCACGCCGCGGGCGATACCGGGCTACTGGCGGATCTCCCTGATTTTGACTGCGCCCGCCTGCTTGAGCGCCACGCCGAGGATGCCGGCAGGGTCCGCCGTTTTGCGCGCCGGCTTATCCTCGTCTGCCTTCACCTCGTAGCTCCGCCCGGGGCGCAGGCCGATCAGAAAGACCTGCCGGGCTCCCAGGCCAGGGATGGTGATTTCGCCTCCGGCGGTCTGCGCCGCCACCACGGCCACGTCTCCCAGACGGAGCGGCTTCGGCGCCGCCGGCAGCACGGCGCCGCGCAATCCGCCTTGCTCGAACACCCGGAGCCGGCCGTCTGCGAAAGACAGCCAGACGGCGTCCTCTTCCCAGCTTGAGCGCACGAAGAGCCGGCCCAGCCGCTGATCGTGGAAGAAAGGCGGAGAGTGGTGATGGCTCAGGCCGGGAAGGTACGGATTGGCCCAGAGCAGCTCGTAGACAATACCCAGCGGGCTTCGCATCAGGAGGGTATCGCGGATGAGCCATCCCTGCAAGAACTGGCTCCCCAGCGAGCCGGCATCGAAGGCGACCTGGCACAAATCGGCCGCGCGGGCCAGCGCCGCGCGCCGCAGGTCCGGCCGGTCAACGGGGCCGGGCGCCGGAAGGTAGTACGCGTTCTCGGCCGCCCGGTAGGGTTCCGGATAGTAGCCCAGCAGTCTGGAGCGCGGCAAGCCCAGAAAAAAGTCCTCGAGCGGCGAACGCAGGTCCAGGTGCAGGTTGTCGCGGATGACGTGCAGGATCTCGAACAGAGCCAGCGCCTCGTCTGCTGGAAGAGCATCCTCTCCACGTTCCATGGCGGGCACGATACGGCCCCTCCACCAGTCCCGCACAGTGAACCGCAGCTCGCGCTCGGCGGCATCCGGCTTGTGATCCGCTATGGCCACGGCGGCCAGGACACGGTCGCGCACCTCCGATACCGCAGTCTGCCTGGGCGCCGCTATGCCGCGCTCCAGAGCGGAGACCAGCGCCGCGGAGTCCTCTTGGGTAAGCACGGCCCGGCACCAGTCAAATACGACGGCTGTCTGGCGAAGGCCGGCTCCCGGTGTTCGGGCCCAGCGGACGGCCTCCCGGCAGGCAGCCTCTTCGCCTGATATGCGGCCGTACAGGGCCATGGCCAGGCCGGGTTCCGGCCACTGCGCTTTGCCCTC
The DNA here is from genome assembly GCA_037440765.1 of Solibacteraceae bacterium. Taxonomy (GTDB): domain Bacteria; phylum Acidobacteriota; class Terriglobia; order Bryobacterales; family Bryobacteraceae; genus DTKY01. The sequence goes on along the minus strand of JBBITL010000018.1, from coordinate 34,023 downwards.
CACGAGTTGGCGGAACTGCTGCCAGCGCATGGATTGCCGGTCCCTCTCCCTCTCGAGCAGAAGCAGGCGGCGCGGCTGAAGGAAGAGACGGGGAGTCTCGCCGTAGACCCGGAAGTCCTGCTCCTGGCTCCACGCCGGGGCGCTCAGCAGTGCTGCCAGCAGCATGAACGTGCCCATGCCCATGAGCCTCGATTGTGTCACACTGACACACCCGGTGCAGTGAAGTTCCAGAGAAACACGGCACCGGCTGCGCTTGCGGCCCTTTGGTTTCAATGCCTTATGGACCTCCGCCGGTGGCGCTTCGGTTGCAGAGAGTTGGAACGAATTGATGAAGTAGTTCTTTGAACCTGCCCTCTGCTGCAACTGGCAGGAAGGGGATGAGAGGCTTAACCAGACGGCGTGCTCGCGGGAGACGATGTTTTGGATTCATTCCTCTCATCCAACCGGCCTACGGTTGCAACAGAGGGACTTTTTTTCGTTCTTATACGGTTTTGTGAAGTCTCACCGGGGACCACAGGTTTCGGTCGCCATCTGGCATTCGTGGTGCAGGAAGAAGAATCGACGCGGGCCTCACCAGGGATGGAACTGACTAGCGGGTGTTGATCACACCAGGTGCACCGGCGCCGGATCCCAGCCCAGCAGGGCGGACCGCATCGGGAGAGAGGCGATGCTTGCTTCCGCAGCCTCCCGGTGCGGTTCTTCTTTCTTGTTTCCTGGCGCAGCGCGTCGTGGCCGGCGTCATGGCCGGTCCGGCTCCCAGCCCTGTGTTATTATAGGCTTCCACGAACGACTTGGTAGACTCCCGACTCCACGTTATGTTCTGCCCTTCTCGACCGGAGGACGGCCACTATCCGTGCGGGTATGAGTGCGCCGGATGCCGGCAGTCAAGCCCGGAAGCGCGTTCCCGGCAGGCGGAAGCCGTCATCGCGGCCGGAGCGGACCGGTTGTCCTGCTGCCCCGGCCTGGCCGGCTCGATCCTGCGTGTGGCGAGCCTGATCGATCACACTCTTCTGAAGCCCGAAGCCACCCGCGATGACATCCTGCGCTTGTGCCGCGAGGCCCGCGAGCACCGCTTCGCCAGCGTCTGCGTCAACCCGTACTGGGTGCCGCTGGCGGCCTCCGCGCTGGCCGGCTCGTGCGTCAAGGTTTGCACCGTGGCCGGGTTTCCACTCGGCGCCTCCACCGCCGCCATCAAGTGCGCGGAGGCGGAGGCCGCCCTCTGTGACGGCGCTCAGGAAATCGACATGGTCATCAACGTGGGCGCGCTCCGCTCGGGGGACTACGACGTTGTGGATCGGGAGATCCGCGCCGTGGCGGAAGCCTGCCACCGCGCCGGAGCCATCGTCAAGACCATCCTCGAGAACGCGCTGCTCGATGACCGGCAGAAGGCCATCGCCTCCGCCATCGCCAAGCTGGCCGGAGCTGATTACGTGAAGACCTCGACCGGTTTCGCCTCCGGCGGGGCGACCGCCGAGGACGTGGCCCTCATGCGCCAGGTGGTGGGCCCCAGGGTCGGCGTGAAGGCGGCGGGCGGCATTCGCACCATCGAGGACTTCCGGCGCATGGTGGACGCCGGCGCAACGCGCATCGGCGCCAGCGCCAGCGTCAAGATCGTCGAGGCGGCCTAGGCGCCCGCATGCCGACGACACCCCGCTCCTCGGCCCGTTTCCGCGAACGCGAGGAACTGCTCGATTTTTTCCTGGAGATCGCCGCCGTCGCCAGCGAGACCCTGGACCTGGACCGCCTGCTGGCCAGCGTGGCCGGCGTGATCACCCGGGTGATTCCCTGCGAGCTGTTCGCCATCCTGCTCTACAGCGAGCGAACGCGGCAGCTGAGGATCCACTACGCCATCGGGCATCGCCGGGAGGTGGTCGAGAAGATGCAGGTCGCCCTGGGCGAGGGCCTTACCGGCTTGGCCGCGATGGAGCGCCGTCCGGTCCTGTCTGGCGATGTGTTGAGCGACCCCAGATACCTGAGCGTGGTGGACGCGGTGCGGACGGAACTGGCCGTGCCGATGCTCGGCCGGGGCGGGAAGCTGGTGGGCGTCATCGACATGCAGTCCACCACGCCCAACGCGTACGGCGACTTCGAGCAGTCCACGCTCCAGCTCATCGCCTCCCGCGTGGCGGCGGCGATCGACAACGCGCGCCTTTACCGCCGGGTGGAGCGTCAGAACCGGACACTCCGCACGCTGAGCCGCCTGTCGCAGGAATTCTCCTCGATCCTGGACCTGGATACGCTGCTCACCAAGATCGCCGCCGCGGTCCGGTCCCTGATCCTGTTCGACTCGTTCAGCGTCATGCTGGTCGACGAGCAGCGCAGCCTGCTGCGGCACCGCTTCAGCTCGCGCTACGACGAGCGTGTCCCGGCCGACAACATCCCGCTCGGAAAGGGCATCACCGGCGCCGCCGCGCAATTGCGGGAGGTGATCCGCGTGGAGGATACCGTCGCCGATCCCCGCTACATCCCGCTGCACCCGGATATCCGGAGCGAGGTAGCCGTGCCCCTGGTGGTCCGGGACAACGTGATCGGCGTGATGGACCTTGAAAGCGAGAGTATCGGGTTCTTCACCGAGGACCACGTCAGGACGCTCTCGCTGCTGGCCCCCCAGATTGCCATCTCGATCGAGAACGCGCGACTCTACCAGGAAGTCGCGGCCGGCAAGCAGCGCATGGAGACGGACTTGCAGGCCGCCCGGGAGCTCCAGTCGATCCTGCTCCCGCGTCAGGCGCCCGAGATCCCCGGCCTGGAGATAGCCACGGGCGTGCGTCCGGCGCGCGAAATCAGCGGAGACCTTTACGATTTCTTCCAGCAGGGCCGCGAGCGCACCGTGATCGCCATGGGAGACGTAAGCGGAAAGGGCGCGGCGGCGGCTCTCTACGCCGCCCTGGTGAGCGGCCTGCTCAGAACCATGGCGCCGGCCCGCGCCAGGCCTTCCGAACTGATGAAGTCCCTGAACACAGCTTTGCTGGAGCGCAAGGCCGACGCGCGTTTCGTAACCCTGCTGGTGGTGGAGTGGCAGCACCGGACCAGGAAGCTCCGTATGGCCAACGCGGGCTCCATGCCCCCCCTGATCTCGCGCGGCGGCGAGCTGCATTCGCCCCGCGTGGAAGGCGTGCCGCTCGGCCTGCTGGAGGAGCGGGAGTACGATGAACTCTCCTTCGCCGCGCAGCCGGGGGATCTGATCGTGCTCTACTCGGACGGGATCGAGGACCAGCACAACCCCGCCGCCGAGCACTACGGCAGGAAGAGGCTGAGACTTCTCATCGAGCGCCACGGGCAGGCTTCCCCGCAAGCCCTGGTGGACGCCGTCTTCGCGGACATCGACCGCTTCGCCGACGGGGCCGGCACATCGGATGACCAGACCCTGATAGTGATGAAAGTGAAATGAACCCAGGCTCCTCCGGCGCTTTTACCTACAGGAACGGGTCGCTGTGTTGCGGGGATGTGGCCCTGGCAGACATCGCCGCGCGCGAGGGCACCCCATGCTACGTGTACTCGGCCGGCGCCGTGCTGGACCGGTTCCGGGCCTACGACGCGGGCCTCGACGGGCTGCCGCACATGATCTGCTACGCGGTGAAAGCCAACTCCAGCCTGGCTGTGCTGGCGCTGCTGGCAAGAGCCGGCGCAGGCTTCGACGTGGTTTCGGGGGGCGAACTGTTCCGGGTAGTCCGGGCTGGCGGCGATCCGGCGCGCGTGACCTTCTCCGGGGTTGGCAAGACGGCCGATGAGGTTGAATACGCGCTGCGTCACGGGATCCACAGCTTCAACTGCGAATCCGGCGCGGAGATTGCGCTCATCGACTCCCTGGCGGCGCGCCAGGGCGTGAAGGCGCGGATCGCTCTGCGCGTCAACCCCGACGTGGAAGCCGGAGCCCACCCGTACATCTCCACCGGCCTGCGGCAGCACAAGTTCGGCATAGACATCTCGGAAGTGGAGGAAATCTACCGCCGCGCGCAGATTTGCCGGAACGTGGCCGCCGAAGGAGTGAGTTGTCACGTCGGCAGCCAGATCCTGGATGCCGGCCGCATACTGGAGGCGCTGGACCGGATGCTGGACCTTGTGGGCCGTCTGCGCGGCATGGGACTGCCCATCCGGCACCTGGACCTGGGCGGCGGCCTGGGGGTAGCCTACAAGCCGGGGGACCGCACGCCCGACGTCGGGGAGTTCGCCTCACGGGTCCGCGCGAAGGTGGAAGGCAAGGGTCTGCTCCTGATGCTCGAGCCCGGCCGCTCAATAGTCGGCGAGGCCGGAGTGCTCCTCACGCGGGTCCTGTACCGCAAGCGCACGCTCTCGCGGGAGTTCATCGTGGTGGACGCCGCCATGACGGACCTGATCCGGCCGTCGCTATACCAGTCCCACCACGAGATCCTGCCGGTAAGGCGCATGGAGCGGGGGACGGTCTTGGCCGATGTCGTCGGTCCGGTCTGCGAATCAGGGGATTTTCTGGCGCTCGACCGCGAGATGCCTAACGCGCTTCCCGGCGATCTTCTGGCGGTATGCACGGCCGGCGCCTACGGTTTCGCGCTGGCGTCCAATTACAACACCCGCGTCCGCCCGCCGGAGATCCTGGTGGAGGGCGGCCACTGGCGCGTCGTGCGCGCCCGCGAAACCCTCGACGACCTCATCCGCGGCGAATCAGTCTGAGCCGCCCCTCGCCGGCGGCCCGCTCATCACCTGTTAATCCTCGCCCTGCGCCATGGTGAAGCCATTGGCCTTGTCGAACTCCTGCAACTTCTCGATGTGCATCCAGCGGTGGCGCCCGGCGATGCGGCTGACCAGGTCGAGGATGGCGGCGTCGCTCAGATCGGAGGACGCCTCCCGGACAATGAAACGGCAGCGCCAGTGGTCGACGCAGTCGGTGATGGCGCCCATGGCCGGATAGACCTTGGTCCCCCGGTTGGAGACCATCTTCAGCTTCACGGGCGTCCCGGCGGCGAGTTGCTCGACGCTGGCGCCGAGTTCCTCGGACGAAAGCGCGGACTCCACGAATACGTCGACGCCCACCACGCGCCGCTCTTTGGCCCGGATAAAATCGGCGGCCGGGTCCACCCTGGGCAGCCTGATCGGCTTGTAGGCCCGGACCTGCGAGCGCTCCGAGACCCTGCCCAGGTTCGCAATGACCGCGTCGGTGAAGGCGCTGGTTGAGGCGCCCTTGTCGTAGCCGACGATATCGCCGGTCCGGTGCTTGCCCTCCTCGATCGTCACGAGGATGGCGTGCTCGATCTCCGAGGCTGCTTCCAGTTCCCCAAGGTGGCGCAGCATAAGGGCCGCCGACAGAACGACCGCCGTCGGGTTGATAACGTTCTTGCCAGCGTACTTCGGAGCTGACCCGTGCACCGCCTCGAAGATGGCGGCCTCGTTGCCGATGTTGGCGGAGGGGGCGAAGCCCAGTCCGCCCACCAGCGCCGACGTCAGGTCGCTGATGATGTCCCCGTTCATGTTGGTGGTGACGATGACGTCGAATTGCTCTGGCTTCTTGACGAGCTGATGGGCGCAGTTGTCGATGATGAGGTGCTGCGCCTCGATGTCCGGGTATTCCGCGCTGACCTTCTCGAAGGTGCGCTTGAACGCCCCCTCGGTCAGCTTCATGATGTTGGACTTGGTCGCGCAGTGCACGCGCTTGCGCCCCTCGGCTACCGCGAGCTCAAAGCCGAGGCGGATCACCTTCTCGCAGCCTTTGTTGGAGATGAGCTTGAGGCACTGTGCGACCCCGGGGGTCTGCATGTGCTCAATGCCGGCGTAGAGGTCCTCGACGTTCTCACGGACCACCACCAGGTCGATGCCGCGGCCGCTGTAAGGAGTCGTAACGCCCGGGAACTCGCGCACAGGCCGTATGTTGCCGTAGGTTTCGAACAGCTTGCGGAGGGTGACGTTAGCGCTTTTCTCGCCGAAACCGACCGGCGTCTCCAGGGGGCCTTTCAGCGCGACGCGGGTCTTGCGGATCGAATCAATGGTATCCTGAGGCACGCCCGAGGCGACACCCTGCCGGAAGAGGCTCGCGCCAGCATGGCGCTCTTCCCAGTCGACAGCCGCGCCCGTGGCCTCGACGATTCGCTGCGCTGCTCGCACGCACTCGGGTCCCACTCCGTCTCCGGGGATGAGCGTAACCAGTTTCCTGCCTGAATTAGTTGTCGGTGTGTTCACGGGCTTCTCAGCCTCACGTACTGTGTAGCACGAGCCGAGCGCCGTCCGCAACCTGGAAGGCAGTAGCGGGTACGTTTTTGCGGCCTCTTTGCTACGCTGACTGCATGGAAGCCCAAGCCACCTACGACGACGTGAACCTGATGCTGCGCCTGTACGAACTCCGGCGCGAGGCGAAGATGCGGACCGCGCGCGACTGGTTCTCCCGCGACTTCAAGGCCGATACCCTGGAGGAACTGAACGCCCTCTGTCCGCCAGGCTCCGAGCAGAGCGCCTACGCGCGAATGGTGCTGAGCTACTGGGAGATGGTGGCGTCGTTCATCACCGGCGGAGTGCTGAACCAGGAGCTGTTCTTTCAGAGCGGCGGCGAGCTGCTCTACGTCTGGGAGAAGTTCCGCGCCGTGCTGCCGGAGGTGCGCGAGCAACACAAGAACCGGAACGCGTACAGGAACCTGGAGACGGTGGCCAAGGCCTTCATCCAGTGGATGAACAGGAACTCGCCGGGCGCATACGAGGCTTTCTCGGCGCGCGTCAGGGGCGGCTAGGATGCGCCGCGACGCGGAGCATTTCGGCGAGCGGGATGTCGAACTGGTCTATATAGCCAAGCGGCTGTCGGAGGCGAAGGCGCTGGAGTCTCTGCTCACCTCGGCCGGGGTGGACTACGCCGTGGAAGTCGACCAGTACCTGGGCGGTTTCCTGTTCCGGCGGGTGCGGCACGGAGCGTTCTTCTACGTGCTTGCCGAAGCGTCGGCGCAGGCCCGCCAGACAATGCAAACCGCGGGCTACCGGCCCCACAGCCCGCCGGAGCAGGCGGCTACGGGATCGCGGGATTGAAGACCGGGATCGTCACCACGTTGCTTATGTAGTCGCTCTGGGCGATGGTCAACTGGGTGAAGGGGTTGGTTTCCTGGCCGGAGTTCAGCTCCAGGTGCACCTCGTAGATCCCGATCGACCCCGGTTTGAGCCCGGTGGCAAGCACGTTGGCCGTCTTGCCGCCCGCCAGCGAGGAGACGAACTCCACCGGCTCGTTGAACGCCGGGCCCGTGTATTTCACACCGGTCCGGACCAGTTGCTGGGCCTCGTCCGGTCTGATCAGCCCGAGCCCCGTGGCGTAAACCACGATGGTCCCTCCCGGCAGGGCCGGGTTGTCCTCGGTGACCAGGCTGCCGGCCTCATTGGCGCAGCACAGGGCCTCGTTGAACGGCGTCACGATCACCGAAGTTCCCTCGGGGCTGCTGACGGAGATCCGCACGCCGTTCGCCTGAGGACCGGGAATCCGCGCGCGCAGGCGGATCCTGGTCCAGATGCTTGAAGGGTACGCCTCCACCAGCGGGTCGGCGTTGATCATTCTCACGAAGGCGTCCCGGATCGAGTTCAGCGTGTCGCCCTCCTGGACCGTGTAGGTGTAGTTCCGGTCTTCGATGGAGATGCCGAGGGTTTCCCCGGCCACGCCCGCGCCGTCGATTGAGACGGTTGCGGTGGCGTGGCTGCTGTAATGCAAGGCCACGCCGGGCCTGGGGTCCTGTCCCTCGAAGGCGAAGATGCCGGGGTTTTGGGGGACGATGGGGATAGCCACGGGGTTTGTAATCGTCACGCGGCCGTCGCTGCGGCGGATGCGGACGTAGGCGTTGATGCTGGTCGAGTCGTGTACGTCGAAGGGCACCTGCGCGTTAATCTGCTTCGGCGAGACGTACAGCAGCGGCGCCCGGATGCCGTCGAAATATACCTGGACGCCGCCCAGGGTCGTGGGCAGCGGGCTCGCGTCCGGGGCGGCCGCCGCGGTCGACTCGGCCAGGTTGTCCCCGTGAATAATAACCAGGGAGCCGGGAGCGATCTTGGCGGCGTCCTTGCCCCCGCGCAGCGTGGCGCCGGAGACGGTCGCCACTATGGTGGCGCCCTCCGAGGCAGAGGCCGACAACGTGATTTCGTCGCCGGCACTGCCCTCGGTCCTGGCCACCAGAACCAGGGTCGCCATCGGGAGATTCGGCGTGGCCAGCACCAGCGGATCGCCGGAGCCCGCGTTGATCAGGCCGGCGAAGTTGGTGACGATCGAATCCAGGCTGTCGTCCTCGGTGAGCTTGTACTTGTATTCGGTCCCGCCGATCTTGATGGTGATCTCGTCATCCTTCCTCAACTGACCGGCGAAGTTGACCGCGCCAATGGCGTAAATGGCGCGGCTGGCGCTGTTGCGGACGCCGGTATAGGGGATCGAAGGGTCAGCGAGGGTGAACACCATGATCCGCCGGTTAAACGGGTCCGTGACGTAGAGGTTCGTTCCGTCCCAGGCCAGCGCCAGGGGGGTTCGCAGGGAGTCCGCGCTGGACCTGCGCCACTCATAGGCCGAATCCGAGGCCAGGTTCATGGTGTCGCTGGGCTGGCCCAGGACGGCGTCGGCGGCCTGGCCGTTGGAGGTCGGCACGCGGTCGTAGACCAGGACCCGGTCGTTGCCGCCGTCGGCTATGAACAGGCGGGTGCCGTCGGAAAGCGCGAAGCGCGGAAAGTCCACAGTGGCGCCGCACAACCCGGGGTAGACGTTCACCGCCAGCGCGCCGCTGAGCGGTCCGAATTCCCTGGAGTCGACTGCAATGGAGAAGGTATCCTCACTGAGCACCTCCACCTGGAAGCCCGCGTTCACAACGGCCCACTTGCCGGTGGCACCGGAGATCCCGACTACCTCGCCCGAGCGCAGGGCGTGGCCCTTTGAGGTGAAGACCACCGGAAACGCGTTCGTCGCGGCCGTGATGGAGCGGCCCTCACCGATGGCCTTGCAGAGTTTCGTCGTGTTGTTGGCCACCGCGCTGGTCATGTCCGGCTGGCCCACGACCACGTCGGCAGGTTGATTGTTCTGGCTGGGGATCGAGTTCCAGATCAACACGCGGTTGTGTCCCAGGTCCGAGACGTACATCCGCTGTCCGTCGGAGGTCACCGAAACCGGGCTGACCAGGTTGCGGGGATTGGGATCCAGCCTGGCCTGGATCAGGTCCGTCTGCACGGTGACGTTGAACCCGGCCTGGCCGATGACCACGTCCGCCGCCTTGCCATTGGTGGTTGGAATGGAGTTCCAGATGAGGACGCGGTTGTTGAAGGTGTCGGCGACAAACAGCCTTCCGCCCTGGATCCAGACCCCCTGAGGTCCGCGAAGCGAACCGGCGTTCGGAGGCAGCACCGCCGCGGCGCTCGTGAAGCTGGTCTGGCCCACCACCACGTCGGCCGGAGTGTTGTTGGTGAGGGGGATCGAATTCCAGATCAGCACCCGGTTGTTGTCGGAGTCGGCCACCGCCAGCCGCACGCCGTCGGAGGCGACCGCGGTGGGGGTCCGCACGCTGGATCTGGTCGGAGGAGTCGAGTATGCGGTCTCCTCGAAGTCGGGCTGGCCGAGCACCACCGACGCCGTGCCTCCACAGACCGGACACCGGCGCGTGTAGTCGATCTCGGCGGTCGGCGCCGGCAACATCCTGGAGAGCTCCCGGAAGATCAGTACCCGGTGGTTGACGGGATCGGCGGCCACCCGGTTGGCGTCGGTCACAAAGAGCGAATCCTGGGCGAACGCGATGCCGCCCACACCGCCCACCACGGATTCGCCTGCCCCCTGCCACTGCTCGGTGAAGGTCGATTGCCCGATGACCAGTCGCGCGGCTTGCCCCGTCGTAAATTTGCCCGCAAAACACGCGCTGGCGGCTAAGAAGAAGACCGCAAGGAACTTCATGATCGAATTTGGAGACTTCGGAGTTCTCAGTATAGCAATTCCGCCGGGCGCTGCCGGGCTGGTCCGGCGCCGTCCGGTGCTACAATGGGCAACTCTTGGCAGAATGCGAAATTCCTTCCTCGATGCGGATAATCCCCCGCTCCCGGTCACGGTTATGCCAGGGAGTGTGACGCAGCACGGCGCGAGCTGGTTGCTCAATTCCGGCATTCAGCAACCGTCGGGCGGAGTCGCGCGATTCTGCCGCACCGACACCTGGGAATATCGCCCTGTGTCCAACGAGATCACCGCCTACGCCGCTTCCGCCCTGCTCTTCCTCCACAGTGTGACCGGCCGCGAGGACTGCCTGGGGGCGGCGCTCCGGGCGGGCCGGTACCTCACGCGCACCGCCTGGAATCCGGCGCTGTCCACTATGCCCTTTGAGTGCCAGGGACATGACGAACTGGCCTACTTCTTCGATCTGGGCATAGCGGCGCGCGCCCTGGTGGCGCTGTGGCGGGCCACCGGCGAAGATGAGTTTCTCGCGGCCGCCGTAGGCTGCGCCAGGTCGATGGCGACCGATTTTCGCGGCCCCTCGGGGTATCACCCTGTCCTCGCGCTCCCGGGCAAGCAACCCGTCGCGGGAGACGGCCGCTGGAGCCGTAATCCGGGGTGCTTCCAGTTGAAGGCCGCTCTGGGGTGGCGCGAGCTCGCCGCCGCCGGCGCAGGGGATGAGTACTGGAAGCTGTACGAAGAGGCGGTGTCGGCTTGTCTGGCCACACACCAAACCTTCCTGGAGGCGGAACCCGAACCGGAAAGGCTCATGGACCGCCTGCATGCCTACTGCTATTTCCTGGAAGGCTTGCTCGCCCTGGCGAGCCGGCCCGATTGCGCCCGGGTAGTTGGCGAGGGGATCGGGCGCGTGGAGAGCCTGCTCACAAAGCTTGCCCCCGTCTGTGAGCGTTCCGACGTCTGGGCTCAACTGCTGCGGCTCAGGCTGTACGCCGCGGCTCTGGGAGCGGTCCCTCTTGACCGTGAACGAGCCGCTCTCGAAGCGACCGTCCTTCCGGAGTTCCAGTACCTCGGCGCCGACCGGCGTTCGCGGGGAGGCTTCGGATTCGGACGCAGGCAGGGCGAGACCATGCCCTTCGTCAATCCCGTCTCGACCGTGTTCGCCGTTCAGGCGCTGGAGCAGTGGGCGCAGTACACGGCGGGCCGGTTCCGGGCCGACATCCAGGACCTGGTCTGAGCGGGACAACCGGCCTCCGCCTTCAGGCGCGAGGCTGGAGCGCCGTTCTGACCTCCGCCAGCAGGACCCCGGGGGACACGGGTTTCGCCAGGGCCGCCAGGGCGCCAAGCGCCCCGGCCTCACGCAGGTGGGACGCTTCTATGGTGCCGCTGAGCACGATGACCCCCGCCGAGGGGGCCTCCCGCCTCAGTGTATGGACTATCTCCACGCCCCGCCATCCAGGCATCACGAGGTCCGTTATCACCAGTTCCACCGGCGACTCCCGGAGCGCCCGGAGGGCCTGCTCGCCACCATCGGCTTCCAGGACTCCATAGCCCGCCCCCTCGAGAACCGCCCGAAGGAAGCGCCGGACCCCCTTCTCGTCGTCAATGACGAGGATGCGGGCCGCCGGCGGCCCTTGTGGCTCCCGCGCCGCCGCGGCTACCGGCAGGCAGATGCGAAACGACGCCCCTTTTCCCTTCACGCTCTCAACGTCTATGTGGCCGCCACACTGCGAGACGATTCCGTGCACAACCGCCAGGCCCAGGCCGGCGCCTGTGCCTGCTTCTTTCGTTGTGAAGAAAGGTTCGAAAAGGCGCTGGCGGACCTGCTCGTCCATCCCCGTTCCCTCGTCGTGAACGGCAAGCTCCACGTAGAATCCTGGCCGCGTCGCGCCGAGGCACACAGGACAGGCTTCGCCCAGATCACGCAGCCTGGTTTCAATGGTGATCTGGCCGCCGCGCGGCGTCGCGTCGCGGGCGTTCGCCACCAGGTTCATGATCACCCGGCCGATCTGATCCCGGTTCGCGAGCACGGCCGGCAGAGAAGGATCGAGCCTGGCGACTACGCGCGACTCCGCTCCCGCCAGTCTGTTCGCCATAAGCTCCACCTCCCCTACCACGGCGTTCAGGTCCAGCGCTTCTGGCGCCAGCGCCTGCTCCCGGCTGAACACGAGCAGTTGGCGGACCAACGCCCCCGCTCGCTCGCCTGCCTTCAGGATCTCCTCTATGGCCGGCCGGGCCGGATCGGAGTCCGGCAGCATGCTCATAGCCATTGCGCCGTAGCCGCTGATCACCGTGAGCAGGTTGTTGAAGTCGTGAGCTACCCCGCCCGCCAGGCGTCCGACCGACTCCATTTTCTGCGCATGAAGCAACTGTAGTTGCAGCGCCTCTCTTTCCGCGTCGGCCCGCTTGCGTTCGGTCATGTCCCGCGTCACCCCGACGACCTGACAGGCGCGGCCCGACTCGTCACCGACAAGCGTGGTGACCACCTCGACCGGAACGACAGCACCGTCCTTTCGAAGCACTTCAATCTGGTCTGTCCGGACCCGGGCGGACTCGTTTCCCGACTCGAACGCGGCGATCCGCTCCGAGAGGCCGGCGGCAATCCGTGCCCCGGATTCAGGCGTGAGCGGCAGCCGCCAGTCGCACGACAGAATCTCATCACTCGTGTAGCCGGTCAGCCGCTCACCCGAAGGGTTGATGTAGACGCCGCGGCCGGCGGCCAGGTCTATCACCCAGATGGCGTCATTGGCGGCCTCGAGCAGGGTCCGGCACAGTGCATTCTGCGCTTTCAGGTCAAGAGGTCGTGTCATCGCCTTCCCATAAGAGTAACCTACGAGGTTGCGGCGCAGTAAGGAGCCGCGGCCGGGAGCCTGCTAGGATGGTTCAGTAGCTGTCCGCCCAACGCCTATGGCTCTACGCTTCTTCAACACGCTGACTCAACGGGTCGAGGCCTTCGAGCCCGCCGCCGCCGGCACTGTGCGCATGTATACATGCGGGCCCACCGTCTGGAACTTCGCCCATGTCGGCAACTTCCGCACCTTCGTGTTTCAGGACGTTCTCCGGCGATGGCTGCGCTATAGGGGTTACGCCCTGGATCACGTCATGAACCTTACCGACGTGGACGACCGCATAATCCAGCAGGCCGCCGCCGCCGGCAAGTCCATCGGCGAGTATACCGACCAGTACGCTCAGGCCTTCCTGGAGGACTCCGCGGCGCTGCGCCTGGAACGTCCCGAGCGCCTGATCAGGGCCACCGATCACATCGGCGACATGGTTGACCTGATCCAGCGCCTGGCGGCCGGCGGCCACACCTACGTGAGCGACGGCTCGGTCTACTTCCGGGTCGCCACGTTCCCTGAGTACGGGAAGCTCTCGCACGCCGACTTCAAGGGAATCCTGGACGGGGCGCGCATAGACACAGATAAGTACGACAAGGAGAACGCCCGCGATTTCGTGTTGTGGAAGGCGCGCAAGGAGGGCGAGCACTTCTGGGACACGCCGCTGGGGCCGGGCCGGCCCGGCTGGCACATTGAATGCTCCGCCATGTCGATGAAGTATCTCGGCGACACGCTCGACATACACGCTGGCGGAGTGGATCTTATTTTCCCGCACCATGAGAACGAGATCGCCCAGTCGGAAGCCGCCACCGGCAGGCCGTTCGCCCGCTACTGGCTTCACTCCGAGCACCTCATGATCGACGCGCAGACCATGTCCAAGTCGCTCGGCAACTACTACACGCTGCGGGACCTGCTGGCTCAGCAGTGTCCGCCGGAAGCAGTCCGCTACCTGCTGGCCTCGGTTCCTTACCGCAAGCAGCTCAACTTCACGCTGGAGGGTTTGAAGAGCGCCTCTACCGCAATAGAGCGCCTGCGCAACTACAAGCTGCGCCTGGAAACCGAGAGACTGCCGGAGGGCGAGGACGCCACACTCGCCGGGCGCACCACGCAGGCGCTCCGCCAGTTTGAGGAAGCCCTGGACGGCGACCTCAACACGGCCGAAGCCTTGGCCGCCGTGTTCGAGTACGTGCGCGACACCAACACGGCCATGGATTCGGGCAGGTTCCCCAGAGGCAACGCCCCCGCCGCACTGGATCTTGTCGCCCGTTTTGACGGCGTTTTCGACGTCATCCGCCCCGCGGCCGGCGAGCCCTCGATCACCGATGCCGAGGTCGAGGCCCTCATCGGGGAGCGCGTGGCGGCCCGTAAGGCGCGTGACTTCGCGCGCGCCGACGGCATCCGCCGGCAACTCCTGGACAAGGGCGTGATCCTCGAGGACACCAAGGACGGCCTCCGCTGGAAGAGAAAGTAACGTGAAGATACAGACCAGGGCAGTTCACGCCGGCGACCGGAAAAAGGCGCCAGCCGAGATACCGGTAACTACTCCCATCTACGGCGCCGCCAGTTACATCAGCGAGAAGACCGAGCAACTGGACCGGATCTTCGCGCACGAACTGGAAGGCTACAGCTATGCGCGCTACGGCAATCCCACCACGGCGGCGCTCGAAGAGCTGGTGACATCGCTCGAAAGCGGCCACGGCGCGCTGGCCTGCGCCTCGGGCATGGCCGCGCTGGAGATCGCGGTGCTCGCGGCGCTGGCGGGCCGGCCCAAGTCCGTGCTCGCCGCCGACGCCCTTTACGGAGCCACCATCAACCTGTTCGCGCGCGTTTTCGAGCCGCTCGGCGTCCAAGTCCGCTACGTGGACGTGTGCGACCTGGCTGCGCTTGAGAAGGCCATCGAGGAGCACGGGCCCGGTTGCGTGCTGATGGAAGCGATCTCAAACCCCATGCTGCGAGTGGGGGCTGTGGACCGGATCGCGGCGCTCGCCAGGGCGGCGGGCGCGGCGCTGGTGGTGGACAGCACTTTCTCCACGCCCCTCCTGCTGCGCCCGCTGGAGCTGGGGGCCAGCATGGTGGTCCACAGCCTGACCAAGTATCTGGCCGGACACGGCGACGTGCTCGGGGGCATCATCGTCTCCGATCAGGAACACTACGAGAGCCTGCGCACGCTGGCCCGGACCTACGGCCCGCTGCTCGGCGCGTTTGAGGCTTACCTGGCGATGCGGGGCATCAAGACGTTCCCGCTGCGCATGGAGCGGCAGTGCGACAACGCTGCGCGCATCGCGGCCTGGCTGCGCCGGGACCCGCGCATCGAGCGCGTCGCCTACACGGGCGAGGCCGGACACCCGGACTACGCCACAATCGAGCGCCTGTTCCCCCCCGGCCTTCGCGGCGCCATGGTCAGCTTCGCCGTCAGGGGCGCGGACCGTGAGCACATCTTCGCCTTCCTGGACCGGCTGAAGCTGGTGGTGCGCGCCACCTCGCTCGGCGACGTGCACACCATGATCCTGTACCCGGTGATCAGCTCCCATCGCGAGATGCCGCCCCAGGAGCGGGAACGTTTGGGGATCGCCGGGAACCTGGTGCGCCTGTCAGCGGGAATCGAGGACGTGGAGGACGTGCTGGCCGATCTCGACCAGGCCCTCGGATAGCTGGACTTCGATGATCCGGTTTGGCTCCCTCCGCCGCGCCAGTTGAACCTCCAGGTAGTTGCTCGTAAGCGCGGAGGAGCCGTCGCCGATGGTCACCGCCGAGAGCCGCCGGCCGGCCATGCGCCGGCGGAACTCCAGGTTCTTCGCTTCTGACAGTTTCCTCAGCACTCGGTTGCGGCGCTTGCGCTCCGGCACGGGCACCCGTCCGGGCATGGAGGCGGCCGGCGTTCCCGGGCGTTCCGAGTAGGTGAACACGTGCAGGTACGTCAGGGGCAGGCTCTCAATCAAGGCGCGGGTCTCGTCGAACTCGGCTTCTGACTCTCCCGGAAAACCCACCATGACGTCCGCCCCGATGGCGGCGTCCGGCATCCGGCTGTGGGCCTTCAGGATGCGGTCTGCGTAGTGCCGGGCCCGGTACCAGCGCCGCATGCGCCGCAGCACGCTGTCCGAGCCCGATTGCAGCGGCGCGTGGATGTGCCGGGCGATGCGCGCCGTCGAGGCCATCAGATCCAGCAGGTCGCCGGTCAGGCCCATGGGCTCCACGGAGCTGAGGCGCAGGCGCTCGACGCCGGTCTCCGCCAGAAGCCGGCGCAGCAGGTCCGCCAGCCGCAGCCGGATGGCCGGCTCGCGGCCCCAGCGCCCCAGGTTCACGCCGCTCAGGACCACCTCACGGTGGCTCCCGGCCAGTTCGCGCACTTCTGCCACCACGCGGTCCGGCGGCGTACTGCGGCTCGTCCCGCGCACGGCGGGAATGATGCAGTAGCTGCAATGGGAATTGCAGCCATCCTGAATCTTGAGGTTCGGGCGCGTCCTGTCCCGGCACACGGCGGCGGGCTGCGGCGAGTTTTCCGTCCGCAGGCCGAGGGTCTCAGGGATCTTCATCCGGTCCGTGTTGCCGACCACCTACGAGACTCCGGGCAGGGCGGCGGCCTCCCCGGGGGCGCGCTCGGCGAAGCAGCCGGTGACCAGGATGCGCGCGGCCGGGTTCCGGCGGAGGATCCGTCTCGCTTCCTTGCGCACGTCGGCGTCGGCCGAGGCGGTGATGGTGCAGGTGTTGAGGATCACCAGGTCGGCCCCGGCGCTGTCGGCCGCGGGCCGGCAACCTCCGCTCACCAGCGCGGAGGCCAGCGCAGCGCCGTCGGCCTGCGTGGCGCGGCAGCCGAAGTTGTGGATGAAGAACCGCATGCCCCTATTGCCTATGGTAGTATTTCGGGGACAGCGAATCCCCAAGAGACGTCCTCATGCACAGTCAAGTGAACCTCGGAGTGCTTCTCGCCGCACTGGGCGGCCTGTTCCAGGGCAGTTTCGCCCTTCCCATGAAGCGCATGGAACGCCGGTGGCAGTGGGAGAACACCTGGCTGGTGTATTCCGTCGCCGGCCTTGTCGTCCTTCCATGCGCGCTGGCCTGGTACACCATCCCTGCGCTCTCAGATGTCTACAGCACGGCTCCGGCGTCCTCCATCGCCCTGGTGGCGCTGTTCGGTTTCGGCTGGGGGCTGGGCTCGACGCTTTTTGGCCTGGGAGTCAGCCGCGTGGGGATGGCGCTCGCCTTCGCCATCATCCTGGGCATCACCAGTTCCTTCGGAACGCTGCTGCCGCTGCTGGTGCTGAGCCCGACGGACTTGTACACGCGGCGCGGCCTTATGCTGCTGGGCTCGCTGGTGCTGGTCATCGCGGGGATCATCCTGCTGGCCAACGCCGGGGCGCGGCGCGACCGGGAGCGCGCGGGCCGCACGGGGCTATCCGACCCGAACCTCTTCAAAACGGGCCTGATCATCTGCCTGGCCTCGGGGGTACTGTCGCCGTCGCTGAACTTCAGCTTCGTCTTCGGCAAGCCGCTACAGGACGCCGCCGTCACTTTCGGCGCGCTGCCGGATTTCGCCTCAAGCGCCATCTGGGCGCCGGCGCTGGCCGCCGGATTTCTGCCCAACGCCCTCTACCCGGTCTACCTGCTGTGCAAGAAGAAGACCTGGTCGCGATACGGCGGCTCCGGCGTTTCGATCCTCTACTTCCTGGGAGCGTCGCTTATGGGCCTGCTCTGGTATGGCGGCATCAGCCTGTACGGGGTGGGCGCAGGCATGATGGGGCCGCTCGGCGCGGTGCTGGGCTGGCCGGTCTTCATGTCGATGAACATCATCGTGGCCAACGTGCTGGGCATGCTCACGGGCGAGTGGGCCGGCACGAGCGGGACGGCACGCTGTCTGTGCTGGTCAGGCATCCTGGTGCTGATCGTCGCCATCATCGTGGTGGCCCTGGCGGGGCAGGCGTAACAACGCGCGTTGCTCGCTGCCGCCGGCTTTCAGGCGCGGGTCCCCATCGCCGCCAGCCGCAGCACCTCGGCGTACATGCCGCAGCCGTGGTATCCGCCGGGCAGAGATCCGGAGGACTTGACCGCGGCCAGGGACTAGTCAAACGGCTCCCAGAGGTCCTCCCGGTTCCGCAGCACAGCCCAGTGCACGAGCGTCTTCAGAAGCCCGGCGATCTGCCACCCTCGCGTGCTGCTGTCAGCGGTAGGTTTCCCCTCGTAGTCCGTGTATCCGAAAACGCCGCCGCTCTGGTGGTCGTACCCGGACTTCAGGGCGTAGTTCAACAGGCGCCCGCCGGAGCCCAGGCACTTGCGCGGGAAACCCTTCTCCGCTGCGCGGCTGAACAAGAACGCCCATTCGATGAGGTGCCCGATCTCGATGTGGCCCGTCTGGGCGGCGGGCGCGCAGGCGTTGTAAACGTCGAGCGGGCTGCCGTCGGGCTCAGTCTGGCCGGGCGGCCCCGCCGGTACGGGCTTCCAGTCGCGGTCGTACAGCTCCGGAATGTAGCCAGGTTCGCGATATAGCCGTGAGAGCACGGTGTCCGCCAGGCGCTCGATGTCCTGGCAGACGGTCTTGGACCGGGTGGTATCGTGCAGCGACAGCAAGGCCTCGAACAGATGCATAACGGGGTTCTGCGTCTTCTTCACGGGCCCCTCAACCTTGAAGTCCCGCGAGGTCTCGCGCTTGAACAGGCCGTACTGGTCCTGGAGACCCTTTTTCATCTCGGACCGGATTCCCAGCGCTTCGTCGCCGTAGGCCTTCCGGCCGGTGGCCCGGCCGGCGAGCGAGAGGCCGAGTATGGCGTGGGCTGTCCCGCGGCTCTCCTTCCGGTCATCGAGCACCTTGCCGCTGGGATCGACCGCCGCGTAGAGGCCCCCGTGCTGCTTGTCCCGCCCCTCCGAGAAAACCGGTCGGCGTCACCAGCGTATTGAGGCTTCGCTCGGTCTGCTGCGCGAGCCGCTCCCGAAACCAGGCCTCGTCAATGCGGCCAGCGGCCCGGCTCTGGGAGAACGCGAGCCTGCCCGGCAGGGACGTCCCCGCTCCCGCCAGCCCAAAGAAAGACACGGCGCGAAGGGTTTGTCGTGATCATGGCCACTTACTCTTCTAACGGACGGTACCATATGTTGCGAAAACGCATCACGGTCTTGGGGCCGTTCGGCTCGTGGTCCTGGAGCATTAAGGGGCCGGGTTCCCCGATCCCCTGAGCGCAGGTCTGGCGGATGCGAGGCGACGCGTTCTCTATGATCAGCACGCCGTTGTGTAGTGCCGTCACGCTGCCCGGCGACACCAGCTTTTCCCCCTCGCACTTGGGGGCGCGGAAGATGATATCAAATGTCTGCCACTGGTCCGGCGGGCGCGACGCGTTCACCAGCGGCGCCGCTACGCCGTAGAGAGCTCCGTTTGAGCCGTTGGCGTAGGTTGGGTTGTTATACGAATCCAGGATTTGAATCTCGTAGCGGCCGTGAAGGTAGACGCCGCTGTTTCCCTTGACCTGGGGATCCACCTGGCCATTCGCCCGGACCGCGGGCATGTCCGGCGGAGCGAACTCGATGTGGATCTGAGCACTCCGGAAAGTGGGCTTGCTGAAGATATTGCCCACACCGGTCGTGCAGCGCATCTCGCCGTTGTGAACCTCGCACTTGGCCGGAGAACCGTCCCGGAGAGACCACTGGGACATGTCCTTGCCGTCAAACAGGATCACCGCGTCGGAAGGAGGGTCCCCCGGCGTCTTGCCCGGCGTGACGGCGCGAGGCTGCGGACTCCTCATCTCAGCCGCGATGTCGCGTGGAGGCATCCCGCCCCGCCGTGCCGGCCCCTCCGTGGCGCCGGGAGGCGCCTGGGGTAAGGCCCCAGGCGCCAGCACCCACAGCGCCGCTGTCAGAAGCAGTGTTCTCTTCATTTCGCCTCGCTGAGCATCAGAACGAGATCTTCAACCCCAACTGCATGCTCCGGGCGGGCTGCGTTCCGCTGATCTGTCCGGTAGTCGCAGAGTTGATCGTGGAACTGGGGTTATTGAAGTTCGCACGGTTAAGGGCGTTGAACATCTCCCAGCGGAAGGCGGCTTTCCAGCGCTCGTTGATGGAGAAGTCGCGGTGAATCCCGGCGTTCAGATTGAAGTACCCGGGCCCCTCCAGGATGTTGTTGCCGGCGTTCCCGAACGTGAACTGGGGCTGAACCTGAAAGGCGGTTGTGTCAAACCATCGGTCGATCGTTCGCTGGTCATTCGGCAGGTTCCCGTTGCCGATGCGGTTGGGCCGTTCGGCGGGGCAACCGTTGCAGCTGTCTCTGGCGTTGGAGACTTCGGTGGGGTTGCGGGGAGTGAACCAGGTTCCCGTCATCATGCTCCAGACGCCTGAGACGTTCCAATTCCCCACAATGTGGCCCAGCAGGCCCTCTGCCAGGTGTGACCTTCCCTTACCGAACGGCAACTGGTACACGTGGTTGATCACGACCACGTGGCGGCGATTCACGGCGGCGTTGCCCCACTCCACCTGCAAGTTGCGCGCGTCCTGCGCCGTGTTGGCGCCCTGGTTCTCCCCCGTGTTGATCATGTTCTTGGCCCACGTGTAGGAGAGGCCGGTCGTGAGGCCATGGCGCGCCCTGGTCTGGACGCGGGCTTGCAGGGAATGGTACTTCGAGGCTCCCCAGTTGTCGTGGTAGATGTTGTCGCCCACGATCTGATTCACCGGATAGAGGGGGCGTCGCGGGTCCCGGGCGCCCGGACCGGGGTAGGGCTGATTGGTGTTGACCTTCGCCATCAGGTTGATGCCGCGCGAGCCGACGTAGGATGTCTCCAGCATCAGGTCCGGCAGGATCTCACGCTGAAGGCCGAAGCTCCACTGGAACATCTTGGGAGTCCTGAAGTCGATCGGGTACGCCATGGGGCTGCCGCCGTTGACGGCTGGATCGGCGGGCGACAAGGCTACCGGCAGCGGCAGGCCGTCCCGGATGTAACGCGCCGGCGAGCCGTTCTGGTCCGTCGCGATCCTCTGGGTCACCATGTACGGGAGGTTCTTGTACAGTTGCGTCCCTCCGTCAAACTGCTCCGTATAAGAGACACCTGCTCCTGTCCGGATGACGGTCTTCGAATCCAACTGATAGGTGATGCCGACCCGAGGGCCGAAGTTGTTGGTGTCATGGTTCCGCACGGTGCGGCTGTTGCCCTCCAGGTTGGCGATCATCAGCTTGCCGGTGACGATGTTGAAGTTGGACCAGCGGTCGTGGACCTCGTACGGGGAACCTTGGAGCTCATACCTCAGTCCCAGGTTCAGCGTCAGCCTGTTGTTGACCCGCCAGGTATCCTCCACGAAGCCTGCGAAAGCGGGAAAGCGTATGCCGAAGACCCCGGGGAAGTAGCCGCGGTTGACCGTATCGGGCGCGCCGAGAGCGAAGTCGGAGAGCGCCGTCGCGGCTGTGCTCGTCCCCATCTGCCGGGTGAATTGGCCGTTGAATGTGTACGTTCCCCGCGTTGGGAACGCGGAGTAGCCATTGAACACGTGCCGCAGGTAACGCACGCCGAACTTCACGGTGTGGGAGCTCCTGGCGACGGTGGTGATGTTCTCGTATTGGTAGCTGACGGTCCGGCTGAACTCGGGGAACGTGCTGGCATCGCCAATAGTGGCGAATCCGCCGGAAATGGTGAAGCCGGGCAGTCCCCCTGAGTTGTCGCTGATGTTAATGCCGGGCATGCCGAGGGCGGCGGCCGTGGGGAACGGCGTGCCGGCGGGCAGCAGACCGAAATTCCAGCGCACGGCGCCAAGCCGCGTCTCATTGACGACGTTCGTGCCGATGACCTTGGTGAAGTTCAGGCCGACCGACCAGTTCTTAAGCGTCGTGCCCGATCCCCCGGTCACGTATGGGCCTATCGGGATTCCGGCGCCCGCCGGAGCGGGGATGCTGCCCGGAGAACGCGTGTAGGTATTGTCGTAGTTGTA
Source organism: Solibacteraceae bacterium (assembly GCA_037440765.1). GTDB lineage: Bacteria > Acidobacteriota > Terriglobia > Bryobacterales > Bryobacteraceae > DTKY01. Next base: position 12,456 of record JBBITL010000018.1, on the reverse strand, counting down.
CTTGAAGAACAGCCGGTCGGCGGCGCCGATGTTGCGGTCGAGACGAACGCCGAACTGGTCGGTCCGTTGGGTGGTCCTGTCGACGTGTGTATAGTTGCGAGTCGTCGCCGCAATCTGCGGCTCAGGCAACAGGTTGATCAGCTTCACGGCAACCGGGTCGATGCGATTGGACGGAATCCGGTTTCCGGCGAACGGCGCTCGAACCTGGGTGTTGTTCGGTCCGGGCGCCAGGGTGACGGGATCGTAGATCTGCTGCCCCAAGCCGCTGAAATCGCCGGTCCGGATCATGTCCATTCGGGCCACCGTCGGAATCGTGGAGATGCTCGAAGTGGGCTGGCGGCGCCGGATCCCCTGGTAGTCGCCGAAGAAGAAGGTCTTGTCTCTCTGAACCGGGCCGCCGATCGTCCCGCCAAATTCGTTGCGCCGGAACGCGGTCTTGGGCACCCCCTGCCGGTTGTTGAAGAAGCTGTTGGCGTCGAGCTTGTCGTTCCGCAAGAACTCGTACAGGCTGCCGTGAAACTGGTTTGTGCCGGACTTGGTCTGAACCACAGTCACCGCCCCTGCGGCGTCACCGTACTCCGCCGAGAAATTGCTCGCCATGACGCGCACTTCCTGGATGGAGTCGATCGTGGGGACGATGACCAGGCCGTTCAGCCAGAGTTCCTTGTTGTACATCCCGTCGACCAGGTAGCTGTTGTTGCCGGTCTGCGAGCCGCCGATGCTGACAGCCTGGTTGGCGCGAGCCCGATAGCCGAATCCGCTCGCGGTCAGTTCCGGCGTCGCGGCGGCTACGCCAGGCGTGAGCTGGAGCAACTGCGTGAAAGACCGGCCGTTCAGCGGGATTTCCATAATCTGCTGGTTCGTCACCAAAGACGACACGGTGGCGGTTTGGGTTTGCAGCAGCGGAGCCGCGCCGGTCACCTCGATGGTCTGCTGGACGTTGCCCACCTGGAGTTGCAGGTTGACCGTGAGGGTGTCGGCCGCCGTAAGCTCGACTCCCTCGCGCACCAGTCTCTGGAATCCCGGCAGCTCCACCATCAGCCGGATCCTGCCTGGCGGGAACGAGGAGGCGACGTATTGGCCGCTTTGGTTCGTCACCACCGCCCGCGTAAACTGGGTTCCTTCGTTCGTTAGGGTGACCCTGGCGCCAGGAATTACCGCACCGGCTTGGTCGGTGACGGTGCCGGCAACCGTTCCACTGAGTGCCTGGCCGAAAAGGGCGCCACTCAACATCGCGGCCAGCACGGCCGCGTACCATGCTTGTCTCATCTCTCTCCACCTTTCCCCGAGGGGAGTCTAGGGCCTTGCGCTGACGCCCCCTCGGCTCACCTGCTCGACCGGGCGTATGTCCTAATCTGATATGTCAGATTTACTCAAGCAGGCCTTACAATATGCTACGTCTCGCACGGGAGCATGTCAAGAAAAAATCCTTGAATCAAGGTAGTTGCCAAACTCGCCGAAATGCTGTAATATCAGATTGTGCCACTTCCTGTGCAGGCGCTGCCGAAATACCAGCAGATAATTGAAGAACTTAGGGATGCGATCCGGTCCAGGCAGTATTCTCCGGGTAAACGACTCCCCAGCGAAGCCGAATTGGTGCGGAAGTTCGCGACGTCGAGGATCACGGTGAACCGGGCTCTTCGCGAACTCCAGGTCGCCGGCCTGATCGAAAGACGCGCCGGGTCGGGCAGCTACGTCAGAGAGGAGACGGGGGACTGCCTCACTTTCGGACTCTTGATACCGGAGTTGGGCCAGACCGAGATTTTCGAGCCGATCTGTCAGGGGATGGTTCAGGCGCCGCAGATGGAGCGGCACGCCCTGCTCTGGTGCCGGCCTCTGTCCGACTCGGAAGCGAGGGAGTCCGAAGCCAAGGAACACTGCCTGCAACTGCTGGATAAGAAGGTGGCCGGCGTGTTCTTTGCGCCGCTGGAGCTCACGCCGGGGAAGGACACCACCAACCGGCGCATCGCCAAGGTCTTCGACGACGCGGGCACTCCCATCGTGCTGTTGGACCGGGACCTGGTGGCATATCCGGAGCGGAGCCGCTACGACCTGGTGGGCATTGACAACCGGCGCGCGGGTTATGTCATGGCCAGGCATCTGCTGCGGGCAGGCTGCACACGGCTGGCCTTCCTGGGCCGCCCTCGATCGGCCCCGACGGTGGATGCCCGCCTGGCCGGATTCCGGGAAGCCGTTCTCGACGCAGGGTTGGAGTTCAACCCCGGCAGCCTCAGCCGGATCGAGCCGTGGGACAAGGAGGGCGTCAAGGCGCTTCTGGGCCGGACGCATCCGGACGGCATCGTCTGCGCCAATGACTTCACTGCCGGACAACTGATGAAGACCCTTCAGGAACTGGGAGTGGATGTCCCGAGCCAGATCAGACTGACCGGAATGGACGATGTGAAATACGCCAGCTTGCTGCCCGTGCCCCTTACGACGCTCCACCAGCCTTGTGCCGCGATTGGAGCGACGGCGGTCGCTCACATGCTGGACCGCCTGGCGCGGCCCTCTCTTCCGGCCCGTGACATACTGTTGGACTTCCGTGTGGTTGTCCGTGAGTCCTGCGGCTCAAGGGATTCAAAGACAGCGAGATCGGGCCGTTGACCCGTGAGACATGCCGCACCAGGAATCAGCAGATGAACAACGCCGGGAGATCTGATCTGACCGAACAGGCCGTGCAGCGGGCACGTTTCAAAGCCGCCGGCCCCGGGCGCGTCCTGGCTCTCGGCGAGGTTTTGTGGGACGTGTTCGACCAGTCCAGAAGGTTGGGGGGCGCGGCGCTGAACTTCGCGGCTCACATTGGCCGGATGGGCCACGAGGCTGCCCTGATCAGCGCGGTTGGAGACGACCAACTCGGGGCGTCGGCGCTCACGGAGATCCAAGGACTGGGCATCAATGCCCGCTTCATCCAGACCACCGGCCGGCACGCCACTGGCACTGCCTCGGTTCAGCTTTGCCAGGACGGCCAAACCCGCTTTCGAATCCAGCGGCCCGCCGCTTACGACGCGGTTCGGCTGTCAGACCCGCAATTCGCTGCCGTGGCGCAATGGGCGCCGCGGTGGCTGTACTATGGCACTCTGTTCATGACGACGGACCAGGGACGACGGACGCTGCGCCGGCTGGTGGCCGCGCTGCCCGGGGCGGCCACCGTGTACGATCTGAACTTGAGACCCGAATGCTACTCGCCCGAGCTGGTGATCGGGCTGCTGGGGCAGGCCCGTGCCGTGAAGTTCAGCGAATCCGAGATGAAGGTTGTTGCCCGGCTCGCCGATTTGCCCGTGGGCGTTGAGGCCTTCTGCCGCGCCGGTGCTCTCCGGTTTGGATGGGAGGCAGCAGCGGTGACCTTCGGCCAGCACGGCTGCGCCGTCTGGATCGACGGCGACTTCTCCAGCGCGGGGGGCATACCGGTGGAGGTGGCCGACACGGTGGGCGCGGGTGACGCATTCACTGCCGCATTCGTTCACGGTCTGTCGATGGGCTGGCCGCCCGGGGAGATCGCCGCGTTCGGGAATCGCATCGGCGCGCTCGTCGCCAGCCGGCCGGGCGGAGCCCCCGAGTGGCGGATGGATGAGGCGCCATCCATCGGGGGTTGAAGAGAGGTGGAGGCTGAGTTCAGCGGCCCGGGCGCCGGGGAGTTCGGCTTCGAGGTGCGGCGTTCGGCGCAGGGCAAACCGGCTCAGGGCTTCGCCGTGTTCGCCCGCGCCGGCGGAACGCGCGGTGCGTCCGCGCGGCTGGAGTCCCTTCGCGCCTGGCCCTTGAGGCCCGCCGGGTTGGATCTCAGCCGGTTCAAGGTATAGGGGAAAGGCATCGTGGTTACGGAGATGGCACAAGCGGTAAGAGTGAATCGATATCTGCTGCGCAGTACGCTGGTCGCGGCGCTGGGCGGGCTGCTGTTCGGTTTCGACACGGCCGTGATTTCGGGGGCTACCAGGGCCTTGACCGACGAGTACCAGCTTTCGCCGGGATTGCTCGGCTTCACGGTTGCGAGCGCGCTGTGGGGCACCGTGCTCGGCAGCCTGTTCGCGGTATACCCCAGCGACCGCTACGGGCGGCGCACGGCGCTGCGCGGCCTGGCGGTGTTCTACGTGGTCTCGGCCTTCGGATGCGCCTTCGCCTGGGACTGGTACTCGCTGGTGGCCGCCCGCGTGATCGGAGGCCTGGCGATCGGAGGCTCGTCGGTGATCGGACCGATGTACATCGCCGAAATCGCCCCCGCCGCCCGCCGCGGCCGGCTGGTGGCGCTGTTCCAGTTCAATATCGTGTTCGGAATCCTGCTGGCGTACTTCTCGAATTACCTCGTGGGGCTGATGGGCCTGGGTGATGTCGAGTGGCGCTGGAAGCTGGGCGTGGCGGCGGCTCCCGCCATCCTGTTCTTCTTCGCGCTGTTCGGCATCCCTCAGAGCCCGCGCTGGCTGGTCCGCCGCGGCCGCCAGCAGGAGGCGCGCGAGGTGCTGGTGCGGGTCGGCGAGCAGGATGTGGACCGCGAAATCCAGGACATCGTGGCCACGGTCTCAGGAGAGAAGTCAGGACGCAGCGTCCCGCTATTCCAGCGCAGGTACAGCCTGCCGATCCTGCTGGCCGTCACCATCGGGATGTTCAACCAGCTCACCGGGATCAACGCGATTCTCTACTACCTGAACGACATCTTCGCGCGAGCCGGGTTCGATAAGGTCTCCAGCGACCTCCAGGCCGTGGCCATCGGCTTCACCAACCTGGTCTTCACCCTCATCGCCATGAGCCTGATCGACCGGCTTGGACGGAAGAAGCTGCTGCTGGTGGGGGCGGTGGGAACAGCGGCCTGCCTGGCGGGGGTCTCTTTCGTCTTCTTCACCGGCCTTTACCAGGGCATGCTGCTTTGGCTGCTGGTTCTGTTCATCGCCTTCTTCGCCTTCTCCCAGGGTTCGGTCATCTGGGTGTACCTTAGCGAGGTGTTCCCCAACCTGGTGCGCGCCAAGGGCCAGAGCCTGGGCAGCTTCACGCACTGGTTCATGAATGCCTTGATCAGCGGAGTGTTTCCATTGATGGCGGCGAGGTCGGGAGGCACTCCATTCGCCTTCTTCACCGCCATGACGGTGGTGCAGTTCTTCGTCGTGCTGTTCGTCTATCCGGAAACCAAGGGCGTGACTCTCGAAGAACTGGAGAAGAGGATGGACAAGGGCCATGCCGCGTTTCGTTGAGGTCAGTCACGCGATCGAGCCCGGGATGCGCACCTACCCCGGGCTGCCGGAGCCTTGGGTCGAGGTGCTGCTGGACTACCAGTCCTCCCGGCTGCGGTACGCCGGCGGGGCGGAGTTCTTCATCGCCAGCCTTCACCTGTGCGGGAACACCGGCACCTACGTGGACGCCCCCCGGCACCGCTACCCCGACAAGTCCGACCTGGCGGGCCTGCCGCTGGAGAGGCTGGCGAATCTGCCGGTGGAGGTCGTGGACGTGCGGGGCAGCACGTCCCGCGGGGTGGGCCACGAGGTCCTGCGGGGGCGCAAGCTGGCCGGCAAGGCGGTCCTGTTCCTCACCGGCTGGTCGAGGCGCTGGAAGACCGAGCGGTACTTCGAACCGAACCCGTTCCTGAGAGAGGATTGCGCCAAAGGCCTGGTGGGCGGGCGCGCCGCGTTCGTCGGGATCGACTCGCTGAACGTGGACGACGTGGCTGACCTGACCCGGCCGGCGCACACGCTCCTGCTTGGGGCGGGCGTGCCGGTCTGCGAGCACATGACCAACCTGGAGTCGCTCGAGCCCTCGGGCGGGGCCTTGCACGCGGTCCCCATCGCCTGGAAGGGCGGCGCGAGTTTCCCCGTGCGGGCCTACGTCATCTACTGACCCCGGAAAGGGTCCTCCGGCCAGGCGTGCCTGGGGTAGCGCCGACACAGCTCCCGGCGCACCTGGGGATAGAGGCGTTCCCAGAAACCGGCAAGATCCGTTGTGGTCTGCACCGGCCTCTGGCTGGGCGCCAGCAGATGCACCACCAGGGGTACGGCGCCACGCGCCACGCGCGGCGTCTCGCGCATGCCGAAGAAATCCTGGAGCCTGGATGCCACCCAGGGCGGCTGGTTGCGGGCATAGCGCACTCGGACCTGGCGTCCCCCTGCCAGGCGCAGCCTCTCCGGGGCGACTTCCCTTAGCACGCGCTCGGCGCCCGGCGGCAGGCGGCCGGCCAGGGCGCGCAGGAAACCGCCCTGCGCCGCCGCCTCCTGCAACTCGGCAAAGCTGCGCCTGCCCCGGCACAGGCTCTCCAGCGCCGCCCGCAGGTCATCCTCGGCGAGCGGGGCGAGTGAGCTGTGGCCGGCGGCGAACGCCACCCGCGCCTGGAATTCCTCCAGTTCCTCCGGATCGGTGAACCGGGCCAGCCCGGCCTCCAGCGCCTTGGCTGAAAGCAGCTCCGCCGCGCTTACTGGATCGGGCCTGGCGTTGCGATGCTCCTCCAGCACGAGTCCGAAGTAGACCAGCGCCTCGGCGGCCTCGACCCTCTCCGCCTTGCGGTTCCATTCGACGGTGGAGCGCGTGGTTACCCGGTCCGGGAACAGGTCGAGCAGCCACTCGGGCCGGATCGCGCTCGCCAGTCGAACCAGGGGAAGGCCGCGCTCGCGCCGCTCCTCGATATCCACCGCGACCAGCCAGTCGCTGCTTCCTTCTCGGGCGAGCACGGCGGAGCCTCCGGAGGCCATCAGCAACTCGTCGCCGGTGCGCCGCCTGGCCACGCGGTCGGGGAAGGCCACCAGCGTCGAGATCCGAAGCGCCTCGTCGCGGTTTTCGGCGCGGACGGCGCGCGGGCGCCTGACTCGGAGGATCTGCCGAAAGACACGGCGCGTGGCCGGGTCCATCTCGCCGTCGAGCAGATGCAGCAACTCCGACGGCCCTGCCTTATGAGAGCCGCTGCTGAGCATCGCGGCCAGCGCGCAGGCATCTTCGCCCGCGCCGCGGCCGGCGGCCTCGACCACCAGCCGCGCCAGGCGCGGGTGCAGCGGGTACGCCGCCATGCGCCGTCCGCGACCGGTCGGACGGCCCGCGTCGTCGATCGCATCCAACTCGCGGAGAAGCTGGCGGGCCGCGGCGGCTGCGGATTCAGGTGGCGGATCGAGCCACGCGAGCTCGTCCAGACTCAGCCCCATCGCCGCCGTTTGCAGGCAGACTTCGGAAAGTTCCCTGCGCGCCACCTCGGGCGTGTCGTGCGGAGGGCGCCGGTGGAAATCCTCGGCCGGGTAGAGCCTGATAACCCGGCCGGGCCGCACGCGGCCCGCCCGCCCCGCGCGCTGAATGGCGGAGGCCTTGCTCACGCGCTGCACGTTCAGGGTGGGCAGTCCCGACCAGCGGGAGAAACCCGCCACGCGGGCCAGGCCGCTGTCGATCACGGCCGAGACGCCTTCGATGGTGACCGAGCTTTCGGCCACGTTGGTGGAGAGGATCACCTTGCGGCGTTCGGCCGGCGCGACCGCCCGGTCCTGCTCCTCCGCGGAGAGGTCGCCGTAGAGCGGCAATAGCAGCAGGTCCGCACGGCGCGCGATTTCGGCGCAGGCCCGCGCCGCCTGGCGTATCTCCACCGCTCCCGGCAGGAAGACCAGAACGTCTCCATCGAGACCCTGCCGCACGAGGCCGTCCAGGGCCCGTGCGACCTGCCCGGCCAGCGGCTCGGGCGACGACGGTGTGTAGGAGATCGCCAGGTCGTACAGCTTCCCCTCGGACTTCAGCACCGGAGAGCCGCCGAGGAAGCGGGCCACGCGCGCGCCGTCCATGGTGGCCGACATCACCACCAGCCGCAGGTCCGGCCGCGCGTGGTTCTGGAGGCGGCGGAGCAGAGCGAGGGCGAGGTCGCCGTCCAGGCGCCGCTCGTGGAACTCGTCCAGAACCACGGTGCCGGCGCCCTGGAGTTGAGAGTCGGTCAGGAGCCGTCGGGTGAGTACCCCTTCGGTGAGAAAGCGCAGGCGGGTCCCGGGGCCGGCGACTTCCTCGAAGCGCACCTGGTAGCCCACCGTCCGGCCGGCCGCCTCGCCCATCTCAAACGCGACACGGCGAGCCGCGAGGCGCGCCGCCAGCCGGCGCGGCTCCAGCACCAAGACGTCGTCAGAACCCAGCGAAAGGAGCGCGGGCGGCACGCGCGTAGTCTTCCCCGCCCCCGGCGGCGCCTCCAGAACCAGGCTGCGTGATCGCCCGAGCGCCGCCAGAATCTCCGGCACCAGCGGATCAATGGGCAGCGGCACGGGCATGGGGGCGATGAACCTACCCGGGGGCCTCGCCAGCAGTGAAGTACACGCAGTCGGGGTGGTGGAAGACCAGGGCGCTGACGCTGGCCTCCGGGTCCATCATGAAGCCGTCGGTGAGCGCGACGCCTATTTCGTCCGGATTCAGGAGCTTCCAGATACCCGCCTGATCCTCCAGGTTGGGACAGGCGCCGTAGCCGAAGCTGTAGCGCTTGCCGCGGTAGCGCGAGGTGAACCGGTCATGCATGGTCATCGAGGGCGGGTCCGGAAAGCCCCAGTCTTCGCGGATGCGCCGGTGCAGCCACTCGGCCGCGCCCTCGGCCGTCTCAAGCGCCAGGGCCTGTAGAGCGTGGGAGCGGAAGAATTCACCGGCGGACCTGGCGGCTTCGGCGCGCTCCCGAATCCCCTCCCCCGCGGTAACCACGAACACCGCGATGTGGTCGCGGCGGCCACCGGCGGGGTCCAGCACATAGTCGGCAAGGGACAGGCCGTCCTGCTTCGCCTGCCGGCCGAGATGAAACGAATGCACTGGCGCGGCCGCGCCCGGAATGAACAAATGGATAGAATTCCCTCCGCCTTCCGCCTCGAAGAACTGCCATACGCAGCGGACTTTCATGAACCCTGCCGCCCAGCGCTTGACCTCCTCCATCTGGTGGAACAGCTCGAGCGCTTTCTGGTCGCGCTCTGCCAGGCGCTTCTCGAAGCTGCCGCGGAAGCCGAGGTGCTTTCCGAACAGCATCTGCGGGTTGACGTATCCCCAGACCTCGGCCAACTGCGGCACATCGCGGACCTTGCGGTCAAGGTAAGGCGCGTCAGGAACGGGCAGATCCGCGCGGACCTTCGGCGAGCGCCGCGCGGCCGGAGCCACCTGTGCGGAGGCCGTATCCGGCGCTGGTTCGGCGGCGCCGGGCCGGTGCGCCCGGAGCACCTGTTCGCGCGCGGCCGGGTCCATCAACTGGTTCATCAGACGCAATCCGGTCATGGCGTCCCTGGCGTAGCAAACGCTCCCGGCATAGGCCGGCGCGATCTTCTGCCGCGTGAACCTGTCCGAGAGCGCCGCGCCGCCCACCAGCAGCGGCGCGCCGATTCCCGCCTCTCGGAGGTCGCCCGCGGTCACCATCATCTGCTGGGCGCTCTTGACCAGCAGGCCCGACAGGCCGATGGCGTCCGGCGCGTGCTCCTGGAAGGCCCGGATAATCTCCTCGGGCGGCACCTTGATCCCCAGGTTGACGACCTGGTAACCGTTGTTCGAGAAGATGATGTCAACCAGGTTCTTGCCGATGTCGTGGACGTCCCCCTTCACGGTAGCCAGGATCACCTTGCCGCGCGTCGCGGCGCCGGATCTCTCCATGTACTGTTCCAAGTGGGCCACGGCCGCCTTCATGGCCTCCGCCGACTGGAGCACCTCGGCCACGATCAACTCGTTGTTGTTGAACAGCCGACCGACCTCGGCCATGCCCGCCATGAGGGGCCCGTTGATGATGTCGAGCGGGGCGGCGCCTTCCGCGCGTTTCCGTTCCAGGTCCTCCACAAGGCCGTCGCGCGTGCCTTCCACGATGTAGTTCGACAAACGCTGATCCAGGGGAAGCAGGCTCGCCTCTCTGGCCCGGTCCTTCGGCGCTTCGCGGAAGTGCCGGCTGATGGCCGAGATATGGTGCTGATTGATGGCGATCTTCTGTTCGCGCGTCTGCTCACGCCAGTCCTCGGGGGCAAGGCGCAGTTCCTCGGGCCCTTCGGCAGGAGGCGTGTTGAACAACACATTCTCCGCCAGGCGGCGCTCCACGTCCGGGATGGAGGCGAACCGCTCGATCTTCTCGGAGTTCACGATGGCGTAGTCCAGGCCGGCCTTGGTGGCGTGATAAAGGAACACCGAGTTGACCACCTCGCGCGCGGCCGCCGGCAGTCCGAAAGAGACGTTGGAGACGCCCAGGATGGTCTTGACGTAAGGGATCCGCGCCTTGAACAGACGCACCGCTTCGATAGTCTCCACCGCGCCGCCGATGTAGTTCTCGTCGCCCGTGGCGCAGGGGAAGACCAGCGCGTCCAGGATGATGTCCTCGGCCGGGACGCCGTACTTTCCGGTTAGCAGAGCTACCGAGCGTTCGGCCACGGCCAGCTTGCGCTCGCGGGTGAAGGCCTGCGCCTGCACCGGGTCCTCGTCGATCGCGCCCACCACCAGCGCGGCGCCGTAGGCCCGGACCAAGGGGCAGACCTGCCTGAACTTGTGCTCCCCGTCCTCCAGGTTGACGGAGTTGATGATGCTCTTGCCCTGGCAGTAGGTCAGGGACAGCTCGACCGCGGCCGGATCGGTGGAATCGATCATCAGCGGGGCCTTGATCTTGCGTATCAGCCGGTCGTAGAAGGGAGGAACGTCATGGATCTCCTCGCGCTCGCTCGACTGCAAGCAGACATCCACCACGTGCGCGCCGTTGCGCACCTGCCGGCGGCCTATCTCGCTGGCCTCATCCCACTTCTCGGCCGCGATCATCTGCTTGAAAAGGCGTGAGCCTATGACGTTGGTGCGTTCGCCGACCAGCAGGGGCCGCGTGCTTTCCTCCGCTTCGATCAGGTCGACGCCGGAGATGAAGCTCCGCCGGCCCGGCGGCGGAACGCGCCGCGGCTGCCTGCCCTCGACCATCCGCGCCAGTTCCCGTATGTGGGCCGGCGTGGTCCCGCAGCAACCTCCGACCAGGTTCAGCCAGCCGTTGCCCACGAAACGCTCCAGTTGCGCCGCCAGCGTCCCGGGCGTCTCCCCGTAGCGGCCCTCCTCGTTGGGCAGGCCGGCGTTGGGGTAGCAGGAGATCCGGGTCCAGGCCAGCTCGTGGAGGGTGCGGATGTGATCGGTCATGAACTCCGGGCCGGTGGCGCAGTTCAGGCCGATTGCCAGCGGCTCGGCGTGGGCGATCGAAATCCAGAAGGCATCCGCCGCCTGGCCGGCCAGCATGGTGCCGGTTGGCTCGATGGTGCCGGAGACGATCACCGGGATGCGGCGCTCCAGCTCGCTCTCCAGGCTCCGCACGGCCAGCAGCGCGGCCTTCACGTTGCGCGTGTCCTGGCAGGTCTCCAACACAAGAAGGTCCGCGCCTCCTTCGACCAGGGCCGCTGCCTGCTCGCGGTACGACTCCCGAAGCTGATCGAAGGCGATGCCGCCGGTGACGGAGATGGCTTTCGTGGTAGGTCCCATGGAGCCGGCGACGAAGCGCGGGCGGCCGGGCCGGGAGAACTCCCCGGCGGCCTGCCGGGCAAGGGCGGCGGCGCTCCGGTTCAGTTCGCTGGCGCTCTCCTCCAGGCCGTACTCGGACAACACGACCCGCGTCCCGCCGAAGGTGTTGGTCTCGACGATGTCGCAACCGGCCTCCAGGTAGGCGCGGTGTATGCCCAGAACCACGTCGGGCCTCGTGCGGGTAAGGTTCTCGTTGCAGCCTTCCAGGGCGGCGCCGCCGAAATCGGCCGCCGTCAGGCGCGCCTCTTGCAGCATGGTGCCCATGGCCCCGTCCAGGACCAGGATGCGTTCCTCCAGCGCCGCCGCGAGCGCCTGCCGTCTGGATTGTGCCTCGCTCATTTCAGCAGCTGCCCGCTTACTCACGGTCGCGGTTCAGCGCCGGTTTCGCCGTCCAGCCAGTCCAGGTAGGCCTCGGAGCCGTCCACGACCGGGAGCGCCAGCGCCTCGGGCACGTCGTATGAATGCAGTCTCCGTATCTCAGCCTGCAAGGGCTCGAACAGGTTCCGCCGGCTCTTGATGATGAGCAGCCACTCGGAGGACTCCTCCACCGCTCCGCGCCAGCGATAAACACTGTGCACGCCGGCCAGCAGATTCACGCAGGCAGCCAGGCGCTGCTCCACCAGGCGTTTCGCGATGGACTCCGCCTGTTCCCGGCTCGCGCACGTGGTCAGGACCACAATCTTATCGGTCATTTGACCCCTCCACCCCAAATTATGTGGAAAAGATGGAAAAATGAGGTTATAACTTAGAATAGCAATGTCGGTGCGAACTATCGTCAGCGCCGGGGCCCTGGTACTGGCGGGCGGATGCCTCCTGGCCAGCTTACGCGGCCCGAACGGCATCCCCATGGTACTGGAAAAACGCCAGCAGGTTCGCGAGCTGCAGAAGCAGAACGCGGAGTTGGGGCGGCAGATCCAGGAGAGCCGTGGCCGCATACATCTTTTCAAGGAGAACGCCGGGGAGCGCGCCCGCCGCGTCCGGCAGGACCAGGGCAGGTGTGTGATCGTGGGTATTATATAATCAGAGTGTGCAGGTTGGAAC
>JBBITL010000017.1:628-2431 GCA_037440765.1 Solibacteraceae bacterium | reverse complement strand
GGCGTCCTCGCCTGTCTTTCGCGGGCGAAGAGGCCTTCTTCAGCAGCCTGCTAGAATCCAAAGTATGGCCTTCCCAGTTCATCGCATGCGGCGGCTGCGGGCCACCGAGGGGCTGCGCAGCCTCGCCCGGGAGACCCGCCTGGCGCCTTCGCAATTCGTGCTGCCGCTGTTCGTTTGCCCGGGCGAGGGAGTGCGGCGCGAAATCGGCGCCATGCCGGGCAACTTCCAGTTGTCCGTCGACGAACTGGTCAGGGAGTGCGCCGAGGCCAGGTCTTTGGGAATCGGCGGAGTGATCCTGTTCGGCATCCCCGAGACCAAGGACGAAGAAGCCTCCGGAGGCTGCGCGCCAGACGGTATCGTGCAGCGGGCCGTGGCCGCCATCAAGAAGGAGTTCCCCTCGCTCGTGGTGGTCACCGACGTCTGCAACTGCGAGTACACCAGTCACGGCCACTGCGGCAAGGTGACCGGCCAAGACGTGGACAACGACGAAACCCTGGTGTGGCTGGCCAGAGCGGCGGTGTCCCATGCCCGCGCCGGGGCCGACATAGTGGCTCCTTCCGACATGATGGACGGGCGCGTGGCGGCCATCCGGGCGGCGCTCGACGAGAACGGCTTCAACAACACGCCCATACTGTCCTACGCCGCCAAGTTCGCCTCGGTCTTCTATGGCCCGTTCCGCGAAGCGGCCGAGTCGGCGCCGCAGTTCGGCGACCGGAGGAGCTACCAGATGGATCCCGCCAACGGCCGGGAGGCGATGCGCGAGATCGAACTGGACCTGGAGGAAGGCGCCGACATGGTCATGATCAAGCCCGCCATGCCGTACCTCGACCTTATCCGGACCGCTCGCGAGCGCTTCGACGTTCCCCTGGCGGCCTACCAGGTCAGCGGGGAGTTCAGCATGATCGTGGCTGCCGCCCGCAACGGCTGGCTGGACCGCGAGAGGGCCATGATCGAGAGCCTCACCGCCATTCGCCGGGCGGGGGCCGATGTAATCCTGACTTACTTTGCAAAGGATGCGGCGCGGGTGCTGTAAGTCGCGCGCCAGCCCCGCAGGCTAAGCTGCCGCCGAACGGGCCGGATTCTCCGGGCGCCCGGACTTGGCGCCGCGCGGGCGTTTCTTAGCCTCGGCCATCCACTTCGGTGGCCGCCCGCGCCGCTTCCCGCGGCCGGTGGCGAGCCGCTCCAGGCTCAGGATGGCCTCCTCGATTTGCTCCCGCTCCAGGCGCAATTCAGCCAAGATTTTCGCTACATCCATCCGGCGGCTCCCATGGGATTTCGGTCATTATCCTACCACAATACTGCGGCTTTTCAGACGCAAAGAGAATAGTACGCAACGAAACAGCAGTACTGGTCCGGTGTCTCTTTGCGTGGGCCGGTCAAGCCGCCTGGCGGGCGTATGCTAGACTTGAAGACCGGATATGGCCATCAGTAAGGATCTGCTTGACATTTTGGTGTGCCCGCTGTGCAAGGCTCCGGTCGAACTCAAGCAGGACGAGAACGGCCTCAAGTGCAACCAGTGCAAGCGGGTTTACCCGATCAGGGACGATATCCCAGTGATGCTGGTCGAAGAGGCCAGGATCGAAGAGTGACGCCTTCCCAGGGATGGAAAGCGCTCTGGAGAGGACACCTCGCGGCGCGCGTGTGGCCGTTATCCGGCTGCGTTCGCTCGGCGACTGCATCCTGACCACTCCCGCCCTGACCATCCTCCACCAGCACAGGTCCGACCTGGAGGTTGCCGTAGTGGTCGAGGACCGCTTCCGCCCGGTGTTCGAAGGCAACCCGGACGTGGCTCACCTTCTCCCG
>JBBITL010000017.1:355-589 GCA_037440765.1 Solibacteraceae bacterium | reverse complement strand
CGCACCTGTGTCTGAACCTGCACGGCGGCAACCGCAGCCTCCTTCTGACTGTTCTGTCCGGCGCCCGCATCCGCGCCGGTTTCGGTCACCACAGGGGCCGTTTTGCATACAACCTGCGAATTCCGACTGCTCAGCAGGTCCTGGGGGTCGCCCGGACCACCCACACGGCGGAGCAGTTGGCGTCGGCGATCTTCCACCTGGGCGCGCCGCTGAGCGACGTGCCCAGGGCTAAGC
>JBBITL010000017.1:0-339 GCA_037440765.1 Solibacteraceae bacterium | reverse complement strand
GTTCGCGGATAGAATGAAAACAGACCGGCCCTATGCGGTACTGCACGCGATGGCCGCGGGGCCGGCGGGGAAGATCTGGCCGGCGGAAGGTTTTCTGGCCGTGGCCCGCTGTCTGGCTGGCGTGCACGGCCTTGAGCCGGTGTTCATCGGCGGCGCCGGTGACGACTTCACGGCGTTTCAGGGATACCGCACGGTGGCTGGCGCATCATTGGCTGAAGTCAAGTCCCTGGTGGCGGGAGCATCCTTGTTCGTAGGCAACGACTCCGGCCCGGCGCACATGGCGGCCGCCTTCGGCGTGCCGGTCGCCGTAGTCTTCGGCCGCAGCAACCCGGAGGTGTG
>JBBITL010000016.1:0-2600 GCA_037440765.1 Solibacteraceae bacterium | reverse complement strand
CCGGTCCTTCTTGGGGAACCACTCGGCCACGCTCTTTACGGCGGCGGGGAAGTTGCCGGCCTCTCCCAACCCGAGCATGGCCCGCCAGAAGGCCAGACCTGACCAGCTCCTGGCGGCGGCGTGCAGCGCGGCCGCGATCGACCACCACAGGATCGAGAACGTGTAGCCGATGCGGGTCCCGTACTTGTCGATGAGCTTGCCCACGATCAGGAAGCCCACCGTGTAGGCCATCTGGAACGAGGCCTGTATGTAGCTGTATTGCTCGGTGGAGACGTGCAGGTCTTCCCGGATGACGGGGATCAGCACCGAGATCACGATGCGATCCAGGTAGTTGTTGGTCGTCACCAGGAACAGAAGGGCCAGGATGAACCAGCGGTATCGCGTCATGGCAGTGCGGACCATTCTATCTCAGCCGCGCGCCAGAGGCGGTCGGCCGCGGCCGCCCATTCGGGAGAGTCGGGAAGCTGCTCAACCGCGATCCAGTCCCAGCCCTGCCGGTCCAGCCGGTACAGCGTGTCGTACAGCGCCGCGGCGAAAGCCCCGGGGTCCTCGGGCATGAATCCCGGGCCGGCTGCGCCCCTCACGAGCCGGATTCCACGGCCCTGCGGAACCGGCCCGCCGGGCGTGGTAATCACAAGCCGCGTGCGAGGGCGGTAGTGCGTGCGCCGTCTGCCCGGCGAGGACTGGGCGCCGTCCTCCACCCGGGGGGCCAGTTCTACCCTCCCGACCAGGGCCTCGATTTCAGCCTGCGTGACCATCCCTGGCCGCAGTAGCTGCGGAGGCCGTGCCGCCAACGACAGGACCGTGGATTCCAAACCCACGTTCGCCGGTCCGCCGTCCAGGATCATATCGACAGCGTCGCCGAGTTGCTCGCGGACGTGCCCGGCCGTGGTGGGTGAAAGGCGTGTGAACAGGTTCGCGCTGGGAGCGGCGATGGGTACTCCGGCGGCCCGTATGAGCCCCAGCGCCAGAGGATGCGCCGGCAGCCGGATACCAACCGTCCCGAGGCCGGCAGTAACCACGTCGGGAACAACCGGCCGCTTGGGCAGGACCAGGGTGAGCGGGCCGGGCCAGAAGCGCCCAGCCAGCGCCTCGGCCTCCGGCGGCCACAGGGCTGCCAGGCCGCGGGCCATCTCAACCGAGTCCACGTGCACGATCAGGGGGCTGGTGGACGGACGGCCCTTGACTTCGAAGATCCGCGCGACTGCGGCCGCGTCCAGGGCATTGGCGCCCAAGCCGTAGACGGTTTCCGTAGGGAAGGCAACCAGGCGGCCGGCACGTATCAGCTCGGCGGCGCGGAGGAGGTCCGGATGCGCTGCCATGCTACTGTGTCCGCTCCCTCACGGTCGCGGTTCGGGGACAGGCCAGGAGGTCCGTCCCACGGGTCCTCGCCTGTCCAGCGGTTCGCTAGTCGGAGACATCGTCCTTGCCGTCGCCCGCCGTTCTGCCGGTCTTCCGGAAGACAAGGTAGGCCTGGATCAGATCGTCGATCCCGCCGCCCAGCACGCGATCCACGTCGCCGATGGCGAGCTTGGTGCGGTGATCCTTCACCAGCCGGTATGGGGCCAGCACATAGCTGCGGATCTGGCTCCCGAAGTTGATGTCGAGCTTGCCGGCCTCCAGCTTCTGTTCTTCGGCCTGCTTCTTGGCCAGTTCGTGCTCGTACAGGCGTGCGCGCAACTGCTTCATGGCGGAGGCGCGGTTCTTGTGCTGCGAGCGCTCGTTCTGGCACTGCACCACGATGCCCGTGGGCAGGTGGGTCATGCGTATGGCCGAGTCGGTGCGGTTCACGTGCTGGCCTCCGGCGCCGCTCGCCCGGAAGGTATCCACCCGCAGGTCCTCGCTCCGGATGTCGATCTTGATCTCCTCTTCCACCTGCGGGTAGACGAAGACGGAAGCGAACGAGGTGTGCCGCCGCGCATTGGCGTCAAACGGAGAGATGCGCACCAGCCGGTGCACGCCCACCTCGGACTGGAGCAGCCCGTAGACGTTCTCGCCGTCCACCTCGAAGGTCACCGACTTGACGCCGGCTCCTTCACCCTCCAGCCGGTCGGTCACCGACGCGACGAAGCCCTTGCGCTCGGCCCAGCGCAGGTACATGCGTTCCAGCATCTCGGCCCAGTCCTGGCTCTCGGTGCCCCCCGCGCCCGGATGGATGGTCACTATGGCGCTGAGCCGGTCGTTCTCTCCAGCCAGGAGCATCGACGTCTCCAACTCCGCCAGGCGCGCCCGGAGGCGCTTCAGTTCCTGTTCAATCTCGCCGGCGACCGGCTCGCCCTCGCGCGACAGCTCGAACAGCGTCTCAATGTCGGAGGTCATGGAGCGGATGAAGGCGTCGTTGGTCAAGGCCTCCTGGAGGCGCTTGCGGTCCTGCATGACCTTCTGGCTTCGCTCCGGCTGGAGCCAGAAGTCAGGCGCGGCAATCTGCTTCTCGATCGCGGCTAGCTGGGACTGCTTGGCGGGGGAGTCAAAGATAGCTCCGCACAGCGTGCGATTGCTGGCGGAGCGGGAGGTATTCGCGCTCGAGTTCCTCGATCGTCATACGCCCTTCAGTTTATCAAAATCGATCAGGCGCCCCTGCGGTCCGGCGCTGAAACCCA
>JBBITL010000015.1:0-2765 GCA_037440765.1 Solibacteraceae bacterium | reverse complement strand
AACCGTGCGCCACGCCCGCGCCTCGGGCTCCGTGCTGCTGGACGGCGAGGACGTGCTGGCGATGGATCCGGTGAGGCTCCGCCGCCGTGTCGGCATGGTGTTTCAGAAGTCCAACCCTTTCCCCAAGTCGATCTTCGACAATGTCGCCTATGGCCTCAGGATCAACGAGAGCCTGAGCCGCTCCCAACTGAGCGAAGAAGTGGAGCGGAGCCTCCGCCGGGCGGCGCTGTGGGATGAAGTCAAGGACAAACTGCGCGAGCCGGCCTACGCGCTCTCCGGCGGGCAGCAGCAGCGGCTGTGCATTGCCCGGGCGCTGGCCGTGGACCCCGAAGTGCTCCTGCTCGACGAACCGTGCTCGGCGCTCGACCCCATCGCCACGGCCAAGATCGAGGACCTCCTGTTCTCACTGAGCAAGAGCTGCACCATTATCATCGTCACCCACAACATGCAGCAGGCCGCGCGCGTGGCCGAGCACACGGGCTTCTTCCTGCTGGGACGGCTGATCGAGTTCGACCGGACCCAGGTCATCTTCACCCGGCCCGCCCGCAAGGAGACCGAGGATTACATCACCGGGCGGTTCGGCTAGACTGGTGTAAACCGGAAAAGGGGCTGTATGCGCCACTTCATCGAGGAACTGGACGACTTGCAGGCGGAACTGCTGGCGATGGCGGGCCTGGTCGAACAGGGCGTCCACGAAGGGGTGCTGTCGGTGACCGGGCGCGACCCGGAGCGGGCCCGGCGTGTGCTCATGAACGAGGCCCGGATCAACCAGATGGAGATCCGGATCGACGAGATGGTCACGCGCCTTCTGGCGCTTAACCAGCCCATGGCGCGCGACCTGCGCTTCCTGACCGCCGCCATCAAGATCAACAACGACCTGGAACGCATGGGGGACCTGGCGGTCAACATAGTCGAGCGAGCGCTGTCTCTGGCCCGCCAGGAGCCGGTGAACCCGGAGATCGACATGCCGCGGATGGGGCGGCTGGTCGAATCCATGGTCCGGAGCAGCCTGGACGCGTTCGTCAGGCGCGACACTCACCTGGCGCGCACCGTTCTGGCGGCCGACGACGCCGTGGACGATCAGCGGAACATCATCTGCAAGGAACTGGTGGCCTTCATGGAGCGCAACCCTGCCACCATCTCCCGGGCGCTGGATCTGTTGCTGGTGGCCCGGAGTCTGGAGCGCATTGCGGACCACGCAACCAACATCGCCGAGGACGTGCTGTTCCTGGTTCAGGGCATAGACGTCCGGCATCACTCGGAGACGCGGGGCTAGCATGGCGCTGGGCAGTCCTATGTTCCGCAAGTTGCTTCTCACGGCCCTGCTGCTGATCATGGTCACGGTTGTGATGCTGGACCTCCTCCTCTCCCGCTACACCGTGAGCCGGGAGCGAAGCAGGACCCAGAGCCACCTCGCCACGGAAGCCGCGATCCTGGCTGGGGAGGCCGAGGCGCTGACCGTGGGGGGGCTCGCAGCCTGGACCCGCACCGCGGCTCAGCGGGCCGAGTGCCGGGTGACCTTCATCGATCCCGGCGGAGTCGTGCTGGCGGACTCCGAGGCAGACGCCGCCGCAATGGACAACCACGCCGACCGTCCCGAAGTCGCCGAAGCGTTAAAGGGAAGACGGGGCGAGTCGATCCGCCGCAGTGAGTCTGTGGGCCGGGAGCTTGTGTACGTAGCTGTGCCGGTGACTGTGGAGGGGCGGGGAGGTTACGTTCTCCGCCTGGCCGTTCCGCTGCACCAGGTGAACACGGCCGTGGCCGAGGTGCGGCGGCGCCTGGCGGAAGCTTCGCTGGTGGCGGGGCTCCTGGCGCTGGGGATCGCCTATCTCTGGTCCAGAATGCTTACCAACCGCATCGCGCGCGTGAAGGACTTCGCCGAGCGGCTGGCCCAGGCGCAATTCGCCGGCACGCTGCCGCCCGGCCCGGACGACGAACTGGGCCAGCTTGCGCGCAGCCTCAACAGCACGGCGCAACAACTCCGCGACGTGATGGAGAGCCTGCGGCTGGAGTCCGCCCGCAGGGAGGCTATCCTGGCGGGGATGGTGGAGGGCGTGCTGGCGGTAGACCACGAACTGACGGTCACCTTCTGCAACCAGGCCTTCGCTCGCGCGGTCGGAGCGCGCTATCCGGTGCCGGAGCGGCTCCCCGTGCTGGAGCTGATGCGCGATCCCTCGTTTCTGGAATTGCTCTCGCGGATACTGGTATCGGGGGAGCCACGGCAGCAGCGTCTTCAACTCGCGGCCGCCGAGGGACACTCCTTCAGGGTACAGGCGTCGCCGCTGGACCTGAAGTCAGGCCGCGGCGCCATCGCCATCCTGCACGACGTGACGGATCTGGAGCGGCTGGAGCGGGTGCGCCGCGATTTCGTGGCCAACGTCTCCCACGAGCTGCGGACCCCGCTGGCCGCGATCCAGGGCTACGCGGAGACTCTTCTCAACGGCGCCCTGGAGGACAGCGACAACAACCGCAAGTTCCTGGAGATCATCAAGGCCCATGCCGTGCGGCTCAACCAGATCTCCTCGGACCTGCTGGCGCTCTCCCAGATAGAGTCAGACCTCTCCGTTCCGCCACTTGAGAGAGTCCGGCTCAGAGAGGTGATCGATGCTGCTGTCCGCAGCGTGGAGGCCGAGGCCGGGCTGAGGGGGGTGGCCGTCCACCACCGCGGGGAAGCCGTGGACGGCACGGTCCTGGCGAGCATTGTCGGGCTCGAGCAGGTGCTGGTGAACCTCCTCGATAACGCTGTCAAGTTCAACCGGCCCGGC
>JBBITL010000014.1:0-2838 GCA_037440765.1 Solibacteraceae bacterium | reverse complement strand
CAAGGAGAAGAATGCCCGCGCGGTCCAGGCCGTTCGCCCGCATCTCAAGCCGGAGACGACGGACCTCGTGCTGCTCGGCGACTTCTACCCCTCCGGCGACGAGTTCGAACTGGTTTACACCGCCACGGGCCGCCTGATCCCCGCCGCCGGCATCCCGCTCCAGGTGGGGTGCGTGGTGAACAACGTCGAGACCTTGTACAACGTCAGCCAGGCGGACCAGGGACGGCCGGTGGTGAGGAAGTTCGTTTCCGTGGCGGGCGCGGTGCGGGAGCCGAAGTCCTTCTGGATTCCGGTGGGAACCCCGCTGCGCGATCTGATCGAGCTGGCCGGCGGCGCGGCTGTGCCGGAGTTCGGCGCGTTCGTGAGCGGCATCATGATGGGCCGGCTGTCGTTCGACCTGGACGAGGTGGTCACCAAGACCACGGCGGGGCTGATCGTGCTGCCGCGGGAGCACTACCTGGTGGGGCGCAAGGCGAGGCCTCCTGAGCAGATGCACCGCATCGGCAAGTCGGCCTGCGACCAGTGCAGCTACTGCACCGAGTTCTGTCCCCGCTACCTGCTCGGCTACGAGGTCATGCCCCACAAGGTTATGCGCAGCCTCGGGTTCACCCTGGGCGGCGCGGAGCTGTGGAACCAGTCGGCCGAGTTGTGCTGCGCCTGCGGCCTCTGTACGCTGTATGCCTGTCCGGAAGACCTCTACCCCAAGGAGGCCTGCGACAAATCCAAGAAGGACATGCGGGCGGCGGGCATCAGGTTCGTCCAGCAGAGACCGGTGGCGGTCCACCCGATGAAGGAGAGCCGTCGCGTGCCGCTGGCGCAGCTTCGCCGGCGGTTGAAGATCGAAGCCTACGAAGTGGAAACGCCTTACCAGGCCGTGGAACACCAGCCGGCGGTGGTTCGTATCATGCTGTCGCAGCACATGGGCAGGCCGGCGACGCCGGTGGTCGGCGCCGGGGACCGGGTCGAGTGCGGCACGACGGTAGGCCGGGTGGCTGCCCCGGACCTGGGCGCCGATGTCCACTCCAGCATCGCCGGCAAGGTCACGGCGGTGACGCAGTCTTACGTCGAAATCCAGGCATAACCAGATGGCCAGAAACTCAATTGGTCTGATAGAGCTGGGCAGCATCGCCGGCGGCTACGAGGTGGCCGACGCCATGCTGAAGACCGCCGACGTCGAGTTGCTGCTCTCGCGCTCGATCTGCTCGGGCAAGTACGTGGTCATGGTGCGGGGCGACGTGGCCGCGGCGCAGTCCAGCGTCGCGGCGGGCGCTCAAGCGGGCGGCTTCTCGGTCATCGACACGTTCGTGATCCCCAACCTCCACGAGAGCGTTTTCCCGGCCCTGGGCGGGAGCGTGAAGGTGGAGCGGCTGGAGGCGCTGGGCGTGCTGGAAGCGTTCTCGGTCGCCTCGCTGATCGAGGGCGCGGACGCCGCCGCCAAGGCCGCCAACGTTCAGCTCATCGAAATCCGTCTGGCCATGGCCCTGGGCGGGAAAGCCTTCGTCACCCTCACCGGAAGCGTGTCCGCCGTGCGCAGCGCGGTGGAGGCGGGCGCCCGCCTGATTGCAGCCAAGGGGCTGCTGGTCAACAAGGTTGTGATCCCCAACCCGCGCCCGGAACTGTTGAGCGAAATGGTCTAACGCCGTGCCGCCGGCGCCCTGCGCTTCCCCTGCTGTTCGAGCGGCGTCACCGGGTCCATGAACGGCCAGCACAGGGTTCCCAGCAGGTAGGCGGCGGCCACGCTGTACAGGCACCAGGTCCAGTCGTTGCCGGTGTACTTAAGGATGTAGCCCATGGCGATGGGGGAGGCGAGCGAGCCGAAGTTCCCCATCATGTTCATGGAGCCGGACAGCGTGCCGGCGTACTTGCCGCCCACATCCATGCAGGCGCCCCAGGCGCCGGGAGTGGTTATGTCGTGGAAGAAGGTGGCAAGGCCCATTACCAGCATGGCCAGCCAGACTTCCTTGATCTGGATGTGCAGCAGGATGAGGAGCCCCGCGGTGAAGAAGCCGATCATGCCCAGCCCGCGGCGCGCCAGGCTGACGCTTCCCACCCGAGCCGCCACCTTGGCCGAAATAAGCCCGGAGAACAGCGAGCCCGCCCCGGCGAACAGCAGGGGGAAGATGGCGTACATCGAGGCCTGCTGCTTGTCCATGTGCAGGCCCTCGATCAGGTAGGTCGGAAGCCACGTCAGGTAGAAGTAGAACGGGTAGGAGATCAGAAAGTATTGGGTCCACAGCAGCCAGATCGTCGGCGATGATATAAGTCTTCCCCACGGAACGTCGGCGTGCCCCGATGCGATCTTGTCCGATCCCGCCAGCAGGGCCAGCTCCGCGGCGTTCACGCGCTTGTGGTCGCGCGGGTTGTCCTTGAATAGCGGCGCGAAGAAGGCGCACCAGACCACGCCCAGAGCCCCGAACAGCAGAAAGGCCCAGCGCCAGGACAACTGGTTGATTACGTAAAGCATCAGCGGAGGCGTGAACGCCCCGCCCCAGCGCGCGAAGGTCCACATGATGCCCTGGGCCCTGACCCGCTCCGACTGCGGCAGCCAGATGGTCATGGCCTTGGCCAGGTTCGGAAAACAGCCCGCCTCGCCTGCCCCGAACAGGAACCGGATCACGACGAGAGATGTCAGGTTCCAGGCCTTGCCTGTCACCGCCGTGAAGGCCGACCACCACAGCACAATCCGGATGAGCACCTTCTTCGGACCCAGCCAGTCTCCCATCCACCCGCCAGGGATCTCGAACAGAGCGTAGGCCAGGGCGAAGGCGGAAAAGACGTAGCCCATCTGCACCGCGTTCAGGCCCAGCGCGATGCTCGACTGGGGCTGGATCTTCAGGG
>JBBITL010000013.1:1277-2991 GCA_037440765.1 Solibacteraceae bacterium | reverse complement strand
GTACTCGAGCCGGATCCTGGCCGAGAGCTGGGAGTCCAGCACTCTTTACTGGGCGGCGCTGGCCGACGAACTCCACCTGCCGCCCGGCCAGTTGAACCTGGCCGTGCCGGAATGGACCAAACTTGCCATCGAGCGCATTTTCGCCTCGCACCTGGAGGACTGGCCGGCGGTGCTTCAATCCTTGCGGTACGTGGGCGATGACCTGCGCCGCCAGCGGCGCCAGCAGGCGGCAGCGTTGCAAAACGCATCAATCGAACTTGCGGGGAGGGAGCGACAGTGAGGATTCGCAGACCTGGAAGGCTCGTAGTTGCGCTGGCGGCCGTGCCGCTGGCGCTGCTGGTCGCGCAGGAGGCGCAGCAGCCGCTGTTCCGCGTCAAGGTCGACATGGTGGTGCTTACCTTCACCGTCACCGACAGCCGCGGCCGCTACATCAACGGCCTCCAGCCCGGCGAATTCCGCATCCTGGAGGATGGGATCCCGCAGAGAATCTCCACGTTCTCCGAGGGCAACCGGCCCGCCTTGCAGGTGCTGGCCGACGGGCAGACCCGCCCCATCGTGCCGCCGGCGGAAACGGCCGGCCTGGAACCCGTCCCGGCCGCCGCAGACGCGCTGGTCGGGACCAACGTCTTTATCCTGTTTGACACCAGCAACTACATGTACCGGGGCTTCGTGTACGCCTCCGACGCCATAGCGGATTTCGTGCGCGGCCTGGATCGCGCCGATTCGGTCGCCGTTTACACCTTCAGCCGCAACCTCTCCCGGACCGCGCCGCTCACCACGGACCGCGGCGAGGCCATTGTCGGGCTGCGCAAGGCCGTCGCGGGCGACGATTCCGCCCTGTACAACGCCATGCTGCTGACCCTGCGCGACGCCGCCAAGATTCCCGGCCGCAAGGTCCTGATCGTGTTCTCAAACGGACCGGACAACGCCAGCATGATCGCCCCCGATGACGTGAGGGCCGTCGCCGAGGACGAGGGCATACCGATCTACGTGATCTCCACCAATGAGGTCAACCGGGACCCCGTGTCCAGCGCGGTCTTCCAGCGCGTAACCAACCGTACGGGAGGCAAGGCCTACTTCGCCAGGACCTGGCAGCGCCAGGTGGAGGCCTTTGAGAACATCCGGGAAGATCTGGGCAATGCCTACACGGTGACTTACTACCCGGCGCCGAATCCGAACGAGGGTTTCCGCCGCATCACGGTTGAAATCACCTCGGATGCCGGCAAGCGGTACCGCGTCCGGGCGCGCCCGGGCTATCGCCCGCGCCCGGCCTCCTAGGCGCCGGCCCGGGGGCCGCGGGGACCCCCGGCCCGCACGCTGTGATAGACTGGCGGCTTCCGGGATAATTCTTGCTGAATGTCTGTTCAAGTATTCCTGCACGGTAAGATCGTCGGGCTACAAGAGTTCCTGCTGGCCCCGCCGTCGGGGCTCGCCGCTGTGACGGATCCCGGAGGCGAGAGGCTGATGGCCGGCCGCTCCCGGTGGGTGAGCCTGCTGAGCGAGGTGCTCCCCCGCGCTCTGCTGGCCGAACTGGGTCTGGCCCGGGTGTTGCTGGGCTCAAGCGGCGGGGGTCAGTTCCTGGTGGTGCTGCCCTCGGAGGCCAGGCCGCAGGCGGAGAGCTTCATCGAGGCGGCCTCGCGCGAAATCCGGCAGCTCAGCGGGGACCATCTCCATCTGGTCTCATCCGTGACGGAGAACCTGGGAGACTGGAGCG
>JBBITL010000013.1:0-1253 GCA_037440765.1 Solibacteraceae bacterium | reverse complement strand
GCGGCTCGGCGAAGCCGGCGACCGGCGGCGCGGCACGCCGCTGGCGTTCCGGCAGGAGGACCCCTTCGAGCCTTTCGACGCCTCCGCGGCCGGAGACCCGGATGAGTACTTCGTCCGGAGCATGGCGCTCGATCTTCAGTCCGCCCAAAGTGTCGGCTGGTCGCCAGAGACGCCCGGCAAGGTTTTGGCCGGCGAGGGGAGGCACTCCTGGCCGCTGGTTTCGGGACCTCCTCAGGAGGGGATCGGGATCGCCCGGCACGCGGCCATGTCAGACGACGGCTCCAGGGCCGCCGGCCTTGACTCGCTGGCCTCCCGCGCGCAGGGCCGCCCCATTTGGGGAGTGCTGCGCGGGGATGTCGACAACCTCGGAATACGCCTCCGGCGGGTGCAGTCCATCGAGGAGCACGTGCAGCTCTCGGTCATGTACAAGCAGTTCTTCGCCGGCGAGCTGGAGCTGATCTGCTCTGTTCCCGACTACTGGCGGAAGGTGAGCGTGCTGTACTCGGGCGGGGACGACTTTGCAGTGTACGGCGCCTGGGACGCCCTGATCCCGCTGGCGCGCGAGCTGCAGCGCCTCTTCCACCGCTTCAGCGAGGAGAACCTTAAGGATTTCCCGGGGCCGGAGGGCAAGACCATCACCATGGCCGTGGCCCTGGCCGGCGACTCTTCTTCCACCCTGGCTTCGGTCTACGAGCAGGCGGGCCGGATGCTGGGGCTGGCTAAAGCGACCGACAAGGACTGTATCTTCGTCCTCGGTCATGTTCTGGAGTGGAGGCAACTGGCGGCTGCCTCCGATCTGCGTGAGACCATGCTGCGGATGGCGGGAGAAGTGGAATCGCCCCGCCGTTTCCTGGTGGACCTCACCGCGTTCTACCGCAAGGCGGCTGCCGCCAGCCGCCTGACCGGCGCGGGAAGCCGCTTCGAGAAGCCCTGGCAGGTGCACCGTCACCTGAACCGGGCCCTCGGTGGCGCCCGCGACAAGGAGTTGCAGCGGCTCAGAACGCATCTGACCAACGAAATCCTGGTCAAGGGCGCCACCCATACCAGGCTCCGCCCCGGCGGACAAGTGGCGCTCCAGTGGGCCAGGCTGCTAGCCGAGGTGTAATCCAATGCCTGAAGTTCAGCGCGAAACGAAGAACCGCGAGGGCCGGCCGAGAGGTCCCCGCGAAGGCGGGCACAGGGAGCCGGGAGGCCGGGGCGATGACCGCCGTCCGGACCGCGACCGCGGCCGTCCCGAGGGCCCGCCGGACATC
>JBBITL010000012.1:2853-3060 GCA_037440765.1 Solibacteraceae bacterium | reverse complement strand
CCACGGCGGCGCCGGCCCGCGGCGCACAGCCCGCCCCGGCCGCGCCGGCCCGTGCCGGAGGCCGCGGCGTGGTCGCCGTCTCGCAGACCAACGACGACCCGCTGCCGAAGATCCCGGTGGGTTTCACGTCCATCTTCAACGGCAAGGATTTCACCGGCTGGCACATCAGCAAGACAAATCACCACGGCACGACGCCGGACTTTCGCG
>JBBITL010000012.1:2140-2839 GCA_037440765.1 Solibacteraceae bacterium | reverse complement strand
GGCGTCCTCGTTGGAACGCAGCAGCCTTTCCTGCAAGGCGGGATACTGCTGACGGACAAGAAGTACAAGAACGTGGAAGTCTACATGGAGATCAAGCCCGATTGGGGCTGCGACAGCGGACTGTTTCTGCGCAGCGACGCGTCAGGCGGAGCCTACCAGGTCATGCTGGACTACCTCCCCGGCGGGACCATGGTCGCCGGCATCTACGGTGAGAGGCTTCAGGGGGTGAACATGAACGGTCCGGGTTGGGACGCCCTTTCCGCCGAGCAGCGCCAGGCCATCCAGGCCAAGCGCACCGAGGCGTGGCAGAAGGCGTGGAAACGGGAGGAGTGGAACTCAGTGCGCGCCCGGATTGAAGGCAATCCCCCCCGGATTACGACCTGGCTGAACGACGAAATCATGTTCCAGGGCACTGACGTGGCCAACAACGCCACCGGCGGCGCCGAGGATGGACATATCGGCATCCAGGTGCATAACATGAATCGCTGGCGGCCCGGCGCCTTCTGGCGCTGGCGCGTGATCGCGGTCAAGGAACTTCCCTAGAAGCAGGAGGCTACATGGAAAGCAGACGTACATTCATAAAGGTGTCCGCCGCCGCGGCTGCGGTTTCGCAGACCATCCGCGGCGCAAATGACAGAATCCGGATAGGAATAGTCGGCCCGGGATGGCGCGGCATGACCGTGTGGGGCTGCTTTGCCA
>JBBITL010000012.1:0-2126 GCA_037440765.1 Solibacteraceae bacterium | reverse complement strand
GATTGCACCTGCGTGGCGATGGCCGACGTGAACAAGAAGACGCTGGCGGCTTCGGCCCTGAAGGCCGGCGGAAAGATCGACACTTACGGTGACTACCGCAAGCTTCTTGAGCGCAAGGACATAGATGCGGTCATCGTTACGACGCCCGACCACTGGCACGGTCCGGTCACCGTGGATGCCTGCGCCGCGGGCAAGGACGTCTTCGTCGACAAGCCCATCTCGAATACGATCGAGGGCGGCCTGAGCATGGTCCGGGCGGCCCGCAAGTACTCCCGCGTTGTCCAGCACGGCACGCAGCAGCGCAGCGGCCAGCACTTCCAGGAGGCAGCGAAACTGGTGCAGAGCGGCCTGCTCGGCAAGGTGACCCACGCGGTCTGCCTCCAGCCGGGCGCTTACAACCAGGCGCCGCAACCGGAGGCGCCGCCGCCGCCGGAACTGGACTGGGACATGTGGCAGGGTCCGGCTCCGCGCCGTCCGTACTCCCCCATGCGCCGGATGTGGCGCGCCTTCTACGCCTACGGCGGGGGTCTGGTGACGGACTGGGGGGCGCACCTGACCGACATCGCCATGATGTATCTCAACTCGGACACCAAGGCTCCCCTGCTGACCAGCGCTTCGGCGCAGTACGTGAGCGCGGCGAGGGACCTTGAACAGGTTCCGGACACGTTCGCCTGCACATGGCAGTACGACAACTTCGTCATGTCTTTCACCAACGTGGTGCCGCCCAACGCCGCCTTCAACATGCAGGGCAACTGGTTCTACGGGCCAAGGGGCGTGCTGCACGTCAACCGCTCGGGGTATCGCGTCTTCCCGGTCCAGGGCCGCGGCATGCCGGGCGGGCCGCCGCCGCCGGCGCCCATTGACGCCAAGACCGTGGAGGTGAAGGAAAACTACGATGACGATCCCGACACCACGGCCCATGCGCGGAACTTCCTGGACTGCATCAAGAGCCGGAAGCGGCCGATCTGCGACATCGAGATCGGCTTCAACGCCACCCTGCCCTGCCTGATCGCGCTGCTCGCCATTCAGCAGGGGCGATCCTTCACCTGGGACGGCACGGCCGCCAGGCCGGCCTAGTTCCTGGAGGCCGTGAGATACCTTAGCTTCGATATCGAGATCTCCGACGAGTTCGTCCTGAAGCCGGGCGAGGACCTGCTGGACCATGCGCCGTTCCACATCGCGGTGGCGGCGACTGTCGAAGCCGGAGGAGCGAGCCGGTTGTGGTTCTCAACCGGCTCCGGCGGCCGGCCGGAACTCGAGATGGATCAGTCCAAAGCGCGGGAACTGCTCGCATTCCTGCTTCAAGCGCAGCAGGAGGGCTGGCAGGTTTTCGCCTGGAACGGCCTTAGCTTCGATTTGCGCTGGATCGGACACAACGCCGGCAACGTGGAGACGGCCGCCCGTGTGGCCCTGGGTCTGTACGATCCCATGTTTCAGTTCTTCAACCAGCGCGGGTTCCCCGTCAGCCTGGCCGCGGTGGGCGACGCCATGGGCGTCAAGCAGACCAAGCTGATGAATGCCGCCGACGCGCCCCGCGAGTGGCGCAGCGGCAACCACCAGCGAGTGATGGATTACGTGGTGGGGGATTGCCGGATCACCAACCAGGTGGTCGAGGCCATCGTGAAGCAACAGCGCGTCGCCTGGCGCACCAGGAGCGGGAGCGTCAGCACCGAATCCATGCCGCGGCTGAAGACGGTAGCCGAGGTGCTGCGCGACCCGGAGCCCGACCAGTCCTGGATGAAAGGTCCAGGCTTGAACCGCCGCCACTTCATCGAGTGGCTGCCCGCGGAGGTATTGAAGGGCGCATGCATCCATCGCCCCGGATCCTAGCAATTGCCGACGACGCCACCGGCGCTCTTGAAGCCGGCGGTCAGCTCGCGATGATCGGTATCGCCGCGCACGTGACGACCACGGGCGGGCTGAATCTTGGCTCAGACGCTCTCGTCGTGGACCTGGAGACCAGGCACCTGAAAGCCACGGAAGCCGGAGAGAGAGTCGCGAGCCTGGCTGCGGCGGCCCGCGCAGCCGGCGTCCCCCACATCTACAAGAAGACCGACTCCACGCTTCGCGGCAACATCCCGAGCGAGTTCGAGGCCCTCCTCCGCGCAGCCCCGGAACGCATTCTG
>JBBITL010000011.1:2902-3127 GCA_037440765.1 Solibacteraceae bacterium | reverse complement strand
GCTATGCTTACCAACGACTGCCCGGTGGTCTCATTCCGCACCCGCGTTAGGAGCGCATACGCCTCGACCGGGCCGGTGACCAGCGAACTCACGGGCATCGACCAGAGCCTCTGGCCCGGCTTGTCCCGGTCGCTGATCCATGTGACGGTGACGGCCTCGTCCCTGTCCACTGTGAAGCGCCAGTCGCTGGTGACCAGGTTGAGCCACCGGACGGCAGGGCCGATG
>JBBITL010000011.1:0-2859 GCA_037440765.1 Solibacteraceae bacterium | reverse complement strand
CGTCGAATTGCAGCGAACCGGTGAAACGCGTCTGGAAGGCCTTTCCCCTGGCCCTCAAGGCCGAGGCGATGTCAACCAGCGCCGTAACGTCACCGATCGGCACCGACAGCGCTCTTCCGGCCACGGCCGCTCCCGGCTTCCCGGCCGACCTCTGGATTTCGGCAAGGGTTGAAGAGGAGACCGGGGCCGAATCCGCCGGCGCTGAAACCTCGGCCCCGACAGCCGGCGAAAGGCCGAACAGCACTGGACCCGGAGCCTGCAACACCGGCCGCCAGAACCGGTCGAACGCGCTTGGCGAGGCCCACGGCCGGTGCCAGGCCAGCGCCGCGATCAGCACCACGACAGCCACGACGGCCGGCCGCCACGTGACTCGCGGCCGTGCGGCGGGGCGGCGGGCGTCAGCGGGAACCGGAACGGGCGGCGCCCCGGAGGCCGCGTGGAACTCCGGCACGTATGAGCCCGGCGGGAGGTCAATCCGAAGCTCAGTCTCGCGGCCCGGCTCCCGGTAGTACTGGACAAGCCGCTTGCGGACCTCGACCGCCGAGGTTCGAACCACCGGGTCCTGGCTTGTGTCGTAATCCGCGTCTCTGGCGAAGACCTCAACCCCGATAACGCGCTCCTTCAGGCGGTCCAGGCGCCCTTCCAGAGCCTGCTGGACGGCGAACCGCAGAAGGCCCGTGTATCGCCGGCTGTTGCGGAAATGGGCGCTGGCCAGCACCCGCTCCAGTTGGTCGCGGATGGCGATGCGCTCCGCCGGCGAACGCCTCGCCCCGGCGGGATGCTCCTGCCCCGGTTTCGGGCCGTTAAGGCCGCTCAGTGGCTCCTCCAACGTTCCACTCCTGGCGGCGACACCCACTGTACTTGCCGCCGTGCCGGAAGGAGGTCCCCACAGGCCGGCAGGCCTGTCGCGCCCGGACCGCGCCTGCCCTAATCCCAGCCGTGGGCGTTGCGGACCGCGATCATGGCGCCCAGGATCTCGTTCCAGATGTGGGGGCCCAGCAGCACTTCGTTAGGGAACATGCAGCCGTCCCAGCAGATGTGCTCGAAGGCGCGAGTCGGCTGGCCGTCGTCACGACACATCCAGGCGCCGGCGTCGCGCACCAGGTCGAGCTTGCCGTCGGGGTCGGCCGGCTGGCAGTGCTTGCCGGTCTTGTCGTGCGAGCCTGCGCCCTTCACCGTGCCGTCGTTCTGGGCGATGTGCAGGTCTATGGTCCAGGGACGCAAGGCTTCGGCCACCGTGCGGTAGGCCCCGGCCAGTTCATCGGTCCGGGTCCAGTCGAAGTTCTCCGGAAGCAGCCGGTCCTCCGGAGCGTTGTAGCCCATGGTGAAGAGCATGACGTGCGCCATGTCGGCCTGGAAGCCCAGCGTCTCGGGCCGGCCCACCATCTCAAGCAACTGCACGTTCCGCCGCCAACTGTGCATTCCGCCCCAGCAGATCTCGCCCTCGGCCGCCAGGCGTTCGCCGTGGTCCCCGGCGATGGCGCAGGCTTCCCGGAAGGTCTGGGCGATGCGCTTGGTGTTCTCCTCGGGGTTCTTGGCCCACTCCTCGACGCTGGTAGCCGAGTCGATTCTCACGATTCCGTACCGGCGGATCTTGAGGTCGCGCAGCTTGCTGCCGATGCGGCAGGCTTTCCGGACCTGGGTGAGAAACGCCGCCCGCTGGCTCTCGTCGCCCATGGCGGAGCCGCCTCCGGTCGGGGGCCACACCGGCGCTACCAGCGAGCCGGCGAGCAGTCCCTTGGACGCCAGCTTGTCGGCGAGCGCCTTCAGGTCGTCGTCCGAGGAATCGATGTCGGTGTGGGGCAGCGAGAGAAACAGGTCGACGCCCTCGAACTTCACGCCGTCCACCCGGGCGGCGGCGGTAAGGTTCAGCATGGTGTCCAGGTCGATGGGCGGCTCCGAATCCGGGCCCTTCCCCACCAGCCCCGGCCACATGGCGTTGTGCAGGGCAGGGTACCTGTGCGCGCTCATTCGGCCACCTCCATCCAGCGTCCGCTGCGGGCGCTTTCGAGCACGGCGTCGCAAACCTTCTGCGTCTGAAGTCCGTTGCGGAAGTCGGGCTGCGCCGGCGTCCCGCTCTCGATCCCTTCCACAAAATCCGCGAGCTGGTTCAGGAATGTGTGCTCGTAGCCGATGCAGGTGCCCGGAACCCAGTAGCGGCCCATGTAAGGGTGTTCTGAGTTAGTAACATGGATCTTGCGCCAGCCCGTCAAATGCGACTCAGTTTTCTTGCCGGATTGTAACTGCTTGTATTCGAAAAACTGAAGATACTCCGGCTCTTCGAGGTCGAAGTAAACGCTGCCGTCGGCGCCGTTCAGCTCGAAGGTGTTGAAGTTCTTCCGGCCGCGGGCGTAACGGGTGGACTCGAAGGTGCCCATCGAGCCGTTGGCGAACTCGGCCAGGAACATGCAGGCGTCGTCGATCCCCACCGGCTCCACCTTGCCGGAGACCACGTGCTTGCGCTCCTTTACGAAGGTCTCGGTCTTGGCCACCACGCGCCGGATGGGGCCGTTGAGCCACATGGCGGTGTCGATGGAGTGCGCCAGCAGGTCGCCGGTGACGCCGCTGCCGGCGACCTTGACGTCCAGCCGCCACAGCGCGTCGCCGCCCTGGGGCACGTCGGATGAGATGGTCCAGTCCTGCAAGTAAGTGGCGCGGTAATGGAAGGGCCGGCCGATGCGTCCTTCGTCTATGATCTGCCTGGCCAGCGAGATGGAAGGCACGCGCCGGTAGTTAAACGAGATCATGTTGGGCACTTTGGCGGCTTCGACGGCGCGCACCATTTCCTCGCCTTCGGCCGCGTTCATGGCCAGCGGCTTCTCGCACAGCACCATCTTGCCGGCCTGGGCCGCCGCCACG
>JBBITL010000010.1:0-3137 GCA_037440765.1 Solibacteraceae bacterium | reverse complement strand
GCTCCGGGCTCCGTTGACTCCCCGCCGGCAGGCACACTCGGCAGATAGGGCAGCGAGGAGCCGCTCCAGTGGAGTCGCCTTCGCGCGCGGGCAAGATTTTGCGGAATTGGCAGTACGTGGGGGGTGGCGATGCAAGCGGGCGCGAGGATCCACACGGCCCTGGCGCCGTGGATCATCCTGAACACATTTCTGCGAAAGCTCTACCTCCAGCGCAGCCTTATCCGCAGCTTCGTGATCCGCGACCTGAAAGCCCGCTACATCGGCTCCTTCATGGGTTTCTTCTGGAGCGTCATCCACCCGATCGTGCTCCTGGTGAGCTACACCTTCGTCTTCTCGGTCATCTTCGGCATGCGTCCATTGCCGGACAGCGGCACCTCCAAGTTCTGGGTGTTCCTCTTCTGCAGTATCCTCCCCTGGCTCTTCTTCCAGGACACCCTCCAGCGGTCGAGCACGGTCGTGATCGACAACGCCAACCTGGTGACCAGGACGCTGTTCCCCGCCGAGATCCTTCCGCTCACGACGCTCCTTGCGGGGTTGGTCAATCACATCATCGGCTTCGTGATCCTGCTGGCGGTGATCCTGTTCACGGCGGGCAAGATCAGCGTCTTCATGCTGCTCGTCCCGCTCTACCTCGCCTGCATGATGCTGTTCACGCTCGGCATCTCCTGGCTGGTCGCGGGGCTCAACGTGTTCGTGAGGGATGTCTCCCAGGTCCTGAGCGTCATCCTGACCTTCTGGTTCTGGTTCACCCCCATTTTCTATTCACCGGACAGGTTCCCGCAGGGGCTGGCGTTTCTCCTGACCCTGAACCCGATGGCTCACATCGTGACCGGATACCGGGATTGCCTGCTGCGCATGCGGATGCCCGACCTGGGCGTGCTCGCGCTGCTAGCCGCCGTTTCCTTTCTGGTCTTCGTCGCCGGAGGGCTTTTCTTCCGGCACACCAAGCGTGAATTCGCGGACGTTCTCTGATGCCGGCGATAAGGATCCACCACCTGTCGAAAAAATACGCGATCTACGACCGGTCGGCGGACAAGCTGCTCGAGATCCTGCGCCTGGCGCGCACGCCGCTCCACCGGGATTTCTGGGCGCTGCGCGACGTCTCCTTCGACGTGCCCGCCGGTCAGACGCTCGGCGTGATCGGTCAGAACGGTTCCGGCAAGAGCACGCTCCTGCAGATTCTCGCCGGCATCCTGCGCCAGACGCGCGGCGACTGCCACGTCGACGGCAAGGTATCGGCCCTGCTCGAGCTGGGCTCCGGCTTCAACCCGGAGTTCACCGGCCGGGAAAACGTTTACATGAACGGGGCGATCCTGGGCTTCGACACCCACGACATGCGGGAGCGCTTCCCCGAAATCGCCCGTTTCGCCGAGATCGGCGAGTTCATCGATCAGCCGGTAAAGACCTATTCCAGCGGCATGTTCATGCGGCTGGCGTTCGCCGTCGCCGTCAACGTCGACCCGGACATCCTCCTGGTGGACGAGGCGCTCGCCGTCGGCGACCTCATCTTCCAGCATCGCTGCATGAACCGCATGAACCGGCTGCGCAGCGCCGGCAAGACGACCGTGCTCGTCACGCACGACCTGGATGCGGTCACCAAGTTCTGCGACCGTGCCATCCTGCTCGACGGCGGGCGGCTGCTGGAGGAGGGCGCTCCCGACGCCGTCGTGCAGAAGTACCGCGCCCTGATCTTCGAGCGCGAGCGCCGCTATGGAGGCTGCGACGAAGGCGATCCGGAGGTGCAATTCGCGGAGCCATCGGGCAGTGAGATGCCCGTGGCGCGCACTATCCCCAACATCGACCACCGCTTCGGAAACGGAGAGGCGGAGATCCTGGGCGTGGAACTGCTGGATGAGGCGCGGAAGGCCGTGCACGAGCTTTGCGGGGGGCAGATTGCGGTCATCCGCATATCCGCCCGGTTCGGGGCCGACATCCGCCAGCCGATTCTCGGCTACACTCTGCGGGATCGCCTCGGGGTGGAAGTCTCCGCGTGCAACACGTC
Source organism: Solibacteraceae bacterium (assembly GCA_037440765.1). Taxonomy (GTDB): domain Bacteria; phylum Acidobacteriota; class Terriglobia; order Bryobacterales; family Bryobacteraceae; genus DTKY01. Next base: position 1,135 of record JBBITL010000010.1, on the reverse strand, counting down.
ATTTGCCGGAAGGGCGCTTCCCGCCGTCACCCGGGGGCAGGTCGTGACCAGCGACTTCGAACTGGCAATGCCGCACCTGGCGCCCGGCAGCTATTCGGTTTCCCCCGCTGTGGCAAAGGGGAACATTCTTCAGCACGACATGTGCGACTGGATCGACAACGCCCTCGTTTTCACCTTGAGGTCGGATAACCTGGTCTACGGGATGCTGAAAATGGATGTCGGCGTGAAGAACCACATCGGGCGGGACACGGTGCCGGGAGAGGAGGGCGCCGGGCGGCATCAGGCCGGGGGCGCCGGCCTGCACGCCGCAGAGCGGACGCAAAAATGATCTTTCTGGCACGCCGGTTACTCCTGCTGCTGCTCGCACTGCTCCTGCTGCCGCTCCTGGCGCCGGCGGGTTTTGCGCTCCTGGTGTGCAACCTGCTCTGCCGCCTCGCCGGATCCTCCCGCAGCCAGACGCAAGTGCCCGCGCCGGCGGCCGAGGGGACGGCCAGCATCGTGATTCTGAACTGGAACGGGAAGGACCTGCTGGCCGAGGGGCTCCCCTCCGTCGTGCGGGCGGTCGCGCACGATGGTCTGGATCATGAGATCATCGTCGTGGACAACGGGAGCACGGACGGCTCGCGCGAATTCGTCCGCGCGCATTTTCCGTCGGTCCGCCTGCTCGAACTTCCGGCCAACCTGGGATTCGGCGAGGGGAACAACGCCGGCGTCCGCGCCGCCCGGAACGAGATCGTGGTGCTGCTGAACAACGACATGGCCGTCGACCGGGGATTTCTGAGGCCGCTGCTCGAGGCCTTCGAACCCGAGACCTTCGCGGTTGCCAGCCAGATCTTCCTGCAGGATCCGTCCGCCAGGCGCGAGGAGACGGGAAAAACCTCCGCGCGCTTCCGTCTCGGCATGATCGAATACACCCACCTGCCGCTGGAAGGCGCGCCCGCCGGACGGTCGTTCTATCCCGTCTTCTGGGCGGGGGGCGGCGCCTCCGCCTTCCGGCGCAGCCGCTTCCTGGAACTGGGAGGGTTCGATCCGCTCTACTCGCCCGCCTACGTGGAAGACACAGACCTTTCCTACCGCGCGTGGAAGCAGGGCTGGGACGTGCGCATGGCCCCCGGGTCGGTCGTCCACCACAGGC
>JBBITL010000009.1:0-3213 GCA_037440765.1 Solibacteraceae bacterium | reverse complement strand
CGTCCTGAACCTGGCGGGTGAGACCACCCTCGGCGAGTTCATCGAGCTGGCGGCCGCCTGCCGCGTCTTTCTGACCAACGACTCGGGCGCGATGCACGTGGCCTCGGCCCTGGGCGTGCCCACCGTGGCGGTGTTCGGAGCGACCGACCCGCAGGGGACCGGTCCGGCCGGCCCCATGAGCCGCGTGGTGATGGAGCCGGTCGATTGCAGCCCGTGCCTGCTCCGCGAGTGCCCGATCGACCACCGCTGCATGACCCGCGTTTCGCCCGGGCGCGTGGCGGCCGAGGCCCTGGAACTGCTGAAATAGGGGTTGCAGACAAGCAGCGTGGATACCAGAAGCAAATTGTTGACCGCGGACCAGGCGCTCCACCTGGTGCGCCGTCTCGGCCGGGAGGGCCAACCTCCGAAGCTCGTGGCGGGCTGCTTCGATCCTCTGCTGGCCGCACACGCCCGGCGGCTGGCCGGAGTCCGGAAGGGCGCCGCGATTCTTATAGTGATCGTCACCGACCCGCCCCAGCCCGTCCTTCCTGCGCGCGCGCGGGCGGAGCTGGTGGCTGCTCTGGCGGTGGTCGACCATGTAGTGGTCGCCGGAGAGCAACCGCTGGAGGCGTTTTTCGATGGGGCCGAGGTTCTCCGCAGCGAGGCCGAGGACCTGGAGATCGCGGGCAAACTGATACAACATGTCCACCAACGGCAGCGCACGCTCTAGTTCACCCTCCGGCATCTTGGCCGTCCGGCTGGGATCCATGGGTGACGTTATCCACGCGCTGCCCGCCGTCGCCACCCTGAAGCACAGTTACCCGGGCTCTGCCCTGACCTGGCTCATCGAGCCCCGCTGGGCCTGCCTCCTTGAAGGCAACCCTTTTGTGGACGATGTGATCGTGCTGGAGCGGAGGACGCTGGCCGGAATCCGCTGCGCCTGGCGGGAACTCCGCGCGCGGCGGTTCCGGTTCGTGGTGGATTTTCAGGGATTGTGCAAGTCCGCGCTGGCAGCTTCGGCGGCGCGCGCAGGCCGCATCTACGGGTTCCACCAGTCGCAGGCGCGCGAGCCGGTCGCCGCGCTGTTCTACTCGGACCGCGTTAGAGCCGGCGCGGCGCACGTCGTTGACCGCAATCTGGAACTGGCGGCGGCCGCGGGCGCCTCTTCGGTTGTGCGCGCCTTCCCGCTGCCGGAGGGCGTGCCCGAAGGGGTCTTGCCCGAGGGCGGCTTTGTCCTGGCCTGCCCCCTGTCGGGATGGGCGGGCAAGCAGTGGCCGCTAGACTACTACGCGGCACTGGCCGGACTGCTCGGCCGCAGGCTGGGACTTCCTCTCGTGCTGAACGCTCCGCCGCAGGCGATGGGAATGCTGAAAGGTGGAGAAGGGATCGTGGCTCATGCCTCCGGCCTGCCGGGGCTGATCCACGCCACACGCCGCGCCCGCGCGGTGGTGGGAATCGACAGCGGGCCGTTGCACCTGGCGGCCGCCCTCTCCAAGCCGGGTGTCGCCGTGTTCGGCCCGACCGATCCCGTCCGCAACGGGCCTTACAGCGGCACGATTACCGTCTTGCGCGACCCCGGCGCGGTGACCACCTACAAGCGATTCGACGAAATCGACCCCAGCATGCGCTCAGTCACGCCGGAGGCTGTGTTCGAAGCTCTGGAGGAGAGACTGGCCGGACGCAGCCGGCCGGCCGGTCAGACCGCCTGATGCGCCGGCACTGGTTTCCCAAGCCTTACGCAGACCTGGTCGCACGGCTCCGCGTGCCCATTGGCTTCCTGGCGGTTGCCGCGTTCTTCTGGCTGGCCGATCCCACCCGCGCGTCGCTCGCCTGTGGCCTGCCGCTCGCCGCGCTGGGACTGACATTGCGCGGCTGGGCGGCCGGGCACCTGGAGAAGAACCAGCGCCTGGCTACCAGCGGCCCTTACGCCAGGGTGCGCAACCCGCTTTACCTGGGAACCCTGATGGTTGCCGCCGGCTTCGCTCTGGCGTCGCGCAGCCTGCCGCTCTCGGTGCTGTTCGCCGCGGTGTTTTTGCTTATCTACTTGCCTGCCGTCGAGCTCGAGGAGCAGTATCTCCGGGCGCTGTTCCGGGCCTTCGACCAGTACGCCAGCACGGTTCCGATGCTTTTGCCGCGTCTGCGCAGCGCCTCCGGAGGAGCCCGTTTCCGATGGAGCCTCTACATGCACAACCGCGAGTACCAGGCCCTGGCGGGCTTCCTCGCCGCCGCCGCCGTCCTCTTCTGGAGGGCTTTCCGGTAAGGCGCGGCCGGCGCTGTTATTCACCGCACTGAGTTTGAGAGCAAGGAAAGCAGCGGCGCGGCCCTGGCAGCGATGCGGGTGGCGCGGCCTCCCAGCGGGAGCTGGGTTTCCGGATAGTCAGGATTGACCCGTATCAGATGGGCATTCCTGTGGCGGGCCACGATGGCCTCGCACGGCCACCGGATCACCGAGGGAGTGTTGAAGCCGGCGCCGATCTCAATCACAACCAGCCGCCCGTCCGCAGCCTGCTCCAGCCATTTCAGGAAGGCGGCCCGTTGTCCTTCGTACGGCTTCTCCACGAACCATTTCCCGCCCCGCACATTCAGCATCATGTCGCCGCCGCAATGCGGGCACAGGGGAACGGCGGATGCGTTTCTCAGGTCTCCGGTCTCGAGATCGACCATCGGCAGCAGCCGGTCGATGTACGCCCTTGACTCCCAGACCTCTTCACAGCACGGCCGCAGGCACTGGAGGCTAGAGAACGTGCCCTGCACGGTCCAAAGCCGTTCCGGGCTGAAGCCAAGCCTGGGAAAGAGATCGTCCGCATTGCTTGTAAATACCCACCGGTCCGCGCGGGCGGTGAGATCCTTTAACTGGAGATATGGAGCGGGATTGGGCGGGGGGCTGTAGAGGTCCTCTTCCAGGTGCCGGGCGTAGAATGCCCACTCCATGCTTTTCCTGGGCCACCGGAACCCGATGGAGAGGTAGCGGCAATGCACCCCGATCGCCTTCAGATACGGATAGCGTTTCAGAAACTGGACGCTTTCGGTGTAGTCGTATCCGGCATCGGCGCTCAGTCCCGCCCCCGCGCCGATCAGGATATGCTCGGCTTCCCCTACGATTCTGGCCAGTTTCTGAGCCAGGTCTCCTGAAAGCTCCCGGTGGATCAAGCCGGCATCTCCCTGATGACGTCCCTGTAGACGCACTCATCGCCCTCGGAGAGCAGCGCCTGAATGGCAGCGAACACCGCCATC
>JBBITL010000008.1:0-3828 GCA_037440765.1 Solibacteraceae bacterium | reverse complement strand
GGTGAGGACGATGAAGCCCTTGCGGCTTTCGACCCCATAGGTGAGATTGGCCAGCGCCTCCTCGTGCTGAGGACTGCGATACAGGAAGGCGGGGTCCGGGCTCAGGTTAAAAGGATTCCCGGCAAGACCGAAGAACGCATTGTACATGGCAGGAGCAGCAGGCCGGCGGCCAGTTGTCAGGCTACCTCGAACAGCGCCCAGCCCGCCAGGGCAGCCGGCTTGTCCTCCAGGAATACTACGCGCCGGGTCTTGGGGAAGGGAAGTCCCTGGTAGGCGGCGCGGTGGAGCCTGGTCAGTTCCAGAATTTTCCGATAGGCCTCATCGCCGGTCCTGAGCCAGGCGACGTGCGCCAGCAGACCCGCGCCCCAGCCCACACACAGGAGGCAGGCGTTGTGGGAGCGCGAAACCACCGCCAGCCGTTGTTCCAGGTCCTCCAGACCCTGCATGAGCAGAGCCAGGCCGGCCGTTTCCGCGTAGCGCTTCTGCGACGCCAGCAGCGCCGCTGCATACCGGTTGGCGGCGGCGAACACGGCGCTGCGCTCGACCGGTTCCCGCCAGCCGAGCGTCCGCACCACTTCGGGTTGCGCGAGGAACCGGTTCTCTTTCCAGGCACCCTCGAAAACCGTGCCCGGCGAGGCCATCTCGGCGAACGACGGCGTGCTATCCTGCGGCCGCGCCCCGCCAACCGAGCCTCTGGGGCTGAGTTTCCAGGTCAATTCCAGTCCCTCCCCGCGGTTCCGCGCCGCCAGGGAGGCGACCCGCAGCAGGTGGATCTTCATGCTGGCCGGTGAGACGGGGTCCGAGTCGGAGGGCAGGACGGCCCGCATCCGGCTTGATCCCGCCGCCCCCAATACTCGCTCCTCAAGGCTCTCGGCGGGACGGCGCGGCGGGCGGTCGCCCTGAAACTGGGCGGCCAGCCGCTCCATGCTTCCGTCCTTCAAGCCGGCAAACAGCATCCCGGTCCGCAGAGCGCCGCGCAGGGCGCTGGCGGGCAGGTAGGGCCCCCGGAGGCCGGCCGCGAAGGTTGGGATGTGCAGACTTTCGGTGGGAGACCGCTCCCAATGCGATGCGCAGGAAGCGTTCTCGAACGGGATGCGCCGGCCCGCGAAGCTCTGAGCGAAGCCGCCCCAGGATGCGAAATCCAGCTTCTCTGCGCGCTTCAACTGGGACAGGTAGCCGTCCAGGCGCGGGCCCTTGGCGAGCAGACGGAAGATGCGCCGCTGGTCGAGCACATTGACGTGATCCTTCCACACCATGTAGTCGATGGGCGAGAGCCTGCGGCCGTCTCCGGCCAGCAGCGGCGTCAGACACGTGAGGCGATACTTCACCGGGACACCTCCCGGAAAGGAATCGGGAGCGCCACGGCGTAGCCCGCGCGGTAGACCGGATGGGGCACGCCCTCCGGCGCCACGTCGAGCGCAGTCCCAACCGGAGGGCGGTCGCTGAACAGGACGGATCCCTCGGCGACCAGCCTGGAGTGACGTTTCAATACGCCATGCGCCGCGGGGCTGTTCACGCGCCCCCCGCGCGTCACGAGCGTGTAGTGGCCGCGGCCCCAGTCCACGCGGTCCCCGGAGCCGGGGCTGAACAGCGACAGCAGCCAGTAGGCCATGGCGGGCGCCGGGCGCGGCTCGTCTTCGCCGGGCTCGGCGGGCTTCCGGCAAAGCAGGAGATCCGGCAGCACTCCCTCCTGAAATTCCGGCTGCTCGAACCTTCCCCAGCCCCGGGACCGCTCTCCGCCTATGCCGCTGTCGGCGAGCAAGCGCAGCGCCGCCCGCACGGGTTCCATCCAGCGCTCCTTTGCCTGTTCGCCGTCAAAGACGATGACCGCCCACATGCCGGCGCCGGGAGCGAACTCCAGGCAGGCGGAGCGGTGCACGGCGGGCTCACCGGAAAGCCTGTCCACGGCGGCGTTGGAACGGATCACCGGCCGGAAAGGTCCCTCAGTCCACCCGGCGGGCAAAAGGCACTGGCTTACGCCGTCCACGCGCCACTGCTGTTCATCCAGCGGCCGCTCGGCCAGCAGCGAGTCCACAACCGGCAGTGGAACGAACCGCGCGCCCTTCCAGCGGATCCGGGGCGACGGCAGCGGAGGCCACAGGCTGCTGGGAGGGGTTACGAAGAGCTGGTCCTCCTTGTACGCGAAGCAGGAGCTGAAGCGGACGGCGGGCCCGCCCGCCGGCGGGAAGGCGGCTTTGAGCCAGTCCGCCAGCAGGCCGAGCTGCGCCATGGCCGCGGACACGGCCGAGCAGAGGGCGTCGCTGTGGAGCACGCTCTCCACGCGGTCGCGTTCGCCGGAGTCCGGCCCCAGCCGCCAGGGTCCGGCCGGAGCGAATCGAACCACACAGGCCTGAGGCATGTTCACTCGGTGAGACGCGAGGGAAAGCCGGGGTCGGTGACCAGGGCCTGGAGGGCCCCCGGATCGGCGTCCGCGATCAACTCGGCCTCGGGGGCGCCCGAGGCGTAGAACCCGCGGCCACGCCAGGCCAGCCGCAGCCTGGCCAGCGCCACTCTCCCGCTCCCGCGCGAGCCTCCTCCACCCAGGCTGTCGTCCTCGAGCAGCCGCAGTCCCTCTACCAGCGCGGCCGGGAGCGCCTTGTCCTCCTCGCACAGTATGTCGATCACGAAGCGCAGGCTGAAACGCGCCCCGGCCGGAACGCGTTCGAGCGTCCTGGGATTGGCCTGCGACGTGATCCGGTCGATGGCGTTCTCGCTCTTGACCTCGGTAAGCTCGTCGTCGAGATTTTCCCGCATCTGCGGGGTGATGCTTTCCAGGTCAAGCGGGGCGTCGCAGACGGCCAGGCGGGCGGGGCTGGCGTGGCGGCTGTCGAGCGTGTCCCCGCCGACCTTTTCCATGCGGCCGGCGCTGCGGCCGAACAGCAGGCAGATCTCGTCTTCGGGCCGGTCGCTCTGGTGAATGCGGACCTCCTGCCCTCTGCGCCGGGACAGGAAGACCAGCTCGGAGGGCACCGCCAGTCCGCGGGACTGCTCCAGCAGGCTGCGGATTCTGCCGCGCAGGCTGCTGCCGGGGATGTAGGGATGTCCGAAGGAGTCCTTGACCACGGGGTTATCGGCCCCGCCGATCTCTAGCGAACCCTTCCCGGCTCCGATGTGGAGGCCGGTAAGGCAGTGCAGTTCGCCGGTCAGGATCAGCTTGCCCACAAGCTTGAGTTCGGTGTCGGATGTATGCGCGCTCATGCTTCCTCGCTATTCGTTGTAGGCCACGATGGCTTCGAACAGATCCCGAAACCTCTGGTAGCCCCTCAGGTCGTTCTTGCGTGTCACTTGCAGCAGGAGTCTCTCGAGCGTGTCGAGGCTGCGCAGGGAATGGCGGGCGATGGTGTAGGCCAGCCTGGCGCGGAGCATCACGAACTGATGCTGGCGCTCGCCTTCCGGCGCGCGGCAGGCGCGCCGCACGGCGTTGTAAAGGCGGCGCAACTGGCTCTTGGTGCCCGAGTCCATGTCGCGCATGCGGCTGACGATGCCGTGCGCCTGGTTGTCGAGATAAAGGCTGTCGGCGATGAGCTTTTCGAGCTCGATGTCCGGAGGACCTTCGGGACGCCTTCGACGAGCTGGCCATGTACCCGGAGGTCGAGCCCGAGCCGGGCCGCAAGGACCCGCCGGATCTCGAAGCGGCGCGGACGGCCTTGGAGCGCTTCCTGAACGAAGCGGCGGCGCGGGTGCCCGAAAGCCGACCCGAAGCGGGTTGGGACGACATGCAGAAGCTGATGCGCCGGCTCTTCGGACGCCGCGAGCGGCTGGGCTTCCAGGACCCGTCGCTGCTCATGGAATCCCTCGAGCTCCTCCAGGCCCATCCCCATGTCACCC
>JBBITL010000007.1:3295-3844 GCA_037440765.1 Solibacteraceae bacterium | reverse complement strand
GAACCCGCGTCCTGCGCCGGCCGGCGATCCGGCGTAGCTCTCGGCCACGTTGCTCATCAGCTCCACGCCGCTGATTCCGCACTCAATGCAGTACTGGAGCACCTGCTCGGCGCTGGACGGCAGCTGGCGAAAACTGTAGGTGATGGCGCCTATCTGTACGCCGCCGAAGTTGGAATTCGGCCTGGCTGCGGCCCTCAGGCCGGCGGCCGGAAGAGCCGCCAGCGCTATCTTCCCGACGTCTTGTGTATATCATCCTTGCTTCCTCATGTCCGGCGCGCTCGGTTCAGCGCCGTGACAGCCAACATCATACGTGAAGTTCGCCCGGCTGTGCGTCCGTCGCGACAGGGCTGGCGCAGGGGCGAGTCCGGAACCTTGCGGCCGCAGTCCATGGGTTGTACGCTGGGGAACGGGAGAACAGATGGGGGGTCGAATGCGCCAAGCCAAGCAGGCAGACCATGCCGGCACGCGCCGGGGCTTCCTTGCCGCCATGACCGCCGCCTCCTATAGCCGCGTCCTTGGCGCCAATGATCGCATCCAGATCGGTTTCGT
>JBBITL010000007.1:0-3268 GCA_037440765.1 Solibacteraceae bacterium | reverse complement strand
CGTCACGTGGCGGACTTCGCGAAGATGCCCGACGTGGACTGCGCCGCCGTCTGCGACGTCTACCAGCCCCGGCTGGAGGCGGGGCTGGCCGCCTGCGGCAGAGGCGCCAGAGGTTACGGCGACTTCCGGAAGATGTACGAGGACAAGAACTTGCAGGCTGTCGTGGTGGGCACGCCCGATCACTGGCATGCCTTGATGACCATACTGGCCTGCGAGGCCGGCAAGGACGTCTACGTCGAGAAGCCCGTAAGCCTCTTCGTCCGGGAAGGGCGCTGGATGGTCACGGCAGCGCGCCGTTACAGCCGCATCGTTACCACCGGAACCCAGCGCAAGACCTACCCCCACGTGAAGAGCCTGCAAGGGGCGGTATCCAGCGGCCGGCTGGGGAAGATTCATACCGTCCGTGCCGGGGCCTTCCGCAACGTATACCCGGGTTTCGGAAGGACCCCTGAGGCCGCGCCCCCCGCGGGCTTCGACTACGACATGTGGCTGGGGCCGGCGCCCGTGCGTCCCTACACGCAGAACCGCGGCCTTTATCATTTCCGGTGGTTCTGGGACTACTCCGGCGGCCAGATGACGAACCTGGCCACCCACGACATAGACCGCATCCAGTACGTAATGCAGGTCACCGCGCCAACCCTGGTGTACTCGGCCGGCGGCCGCATGTGCCTCGAAGACGAGTGCGAGACACCGGACGTGCAGGACACCCTGTACAACTACCCGGGCTTCACGCTGCTGTACTCCTACCGCGAGGCCAACGCCCGGAGCAGCGAGAGCGGGATGCGCTTCCACGGAGCCCGGGGCACGGCCGTGCTCGGCGAGCGGAGCTTCGAGGTCCTCCCGGAGATGAAGGGCGACCCGGTCAACCAGATCCCCGGCTTCAACGGGCATCCGCCAGGGGGACCGCAGTTCACGGACACCAAGCCGGCGCCGTGGTTTCAGCCCGGCAAGGAGAGCACCGACGAGGACGCGCTGATTCTCAACAAGCGCGACTGGCTCGACTGTATCCGCACGCGCCGCATGCCGCTGTGCGACATCGAGACCGGCCACCGGGTTGCGACCGCCTGCCACCTGGCCAATGTCTCCCTCGCCGTGGGCCGCGCGGTGCGCTGGGATCCCGGGAAGGAAGAGATCGTCGGTGACAAGGAAGCCTCCGCCAGGCTCCTGCGCCCGTATCGCCGGCCCTGGGACGGCGTGCTCAGCCGCTTGAAGCTGTAGCAGCCGCCTGCGCGCCGCTCCAGGCGGCACAACGCTAAGATGTCTGCATGTCCCCCCGATACACGCGTTGTGTAGCCTGCCTGGCGGTTATGTTCTGCATCAGGCTGGGCGGGCAGACAGCGGCCAAACCGCCGGACAGCGTCGCGGGCATTCCGGTCAACTACGACGAGGACAAGGCCGGCGGTTACACGCTGCCCGACCCGCTGGTGCTGCTGAACGGACAACCTGTCCGCGATGCCCGGACCTGGAACAGCCGCCGCAGGCCGGAGATCCTCAAGCTCGCCGAAGAGAACCAGTACGGCCGCAGCCCAGGCCGGCCCCGCGACATGCGCTTCGAGGTGTTCGACAAGGGCACCCCCGCGCTCGACGGCGCCGCCACGCGCCGGCAGGTGACCATCCATTTCTCCAAGAACCCTGGCGGTCCAAAGATGGCCCTCGCCGTCTACCTGCCCGCCACGGCGAAGGACCGCGTGCCGCTGCTCCTCAACATCAGCTTCTCGCCGAATTCGAGCACCATCGCGGACCCCGGTCTCAAACCCGGTGAGATGTGGGGCAAGAACATGAAGAAGGCTCCCGCGCCCAAGGGCCGCGGCATCGGTGGGCTGAGCATCGGGAACCTCCTGGCCCGCGGCTTCGGCGTGGCTACCTTCTACTACGGCGACGTCGATCCGGACTTCGCCGGGGGCCTCAAGCTGGGCGTCCGCAATCTGTTCCTGAAGCCCGGCCAGGCGGAGCCCGCGCCCGACGAGTGGGGCGCAATCTCGGCCTGGGCCTGGGGCTTGAGCCGCGCCCTGGATTACCTCGAGACCGACAGGGGCGTGGACTCCAAGCGCGTCGCCATCACCGGCATCTCGCGCCTGGGCAAGACCGTGGTCTGGGCGGGCGCGCGCGACCCGCGCTTTGCCATGGTGATCGCCAGTTGCTCGGGCGAAGGCGGCGCGGCGCTCAGCCGGCGCAACTATGGCGAGACCATCGCGCACCTGACCGCGCCCTCGCGCTTCCCCTACCAGTTCGCGGCCACCTACGCGAAGTTCGCCGGGCGCGTCGATGAGTTACCGCTGGATGCGCACATGCTCCTGGCGCTGATCGCGCCGCGCCCGGTGCTGCTTCAGACCGGCAGCACCGACAACTGGTCCGACCCGAAGGGAGAATTCCTGGCCGCCGCAGCCGCGGAGCCCGTCTACCGGCTGCTCGGCAAGAGGGGCCTGGGCAGGGACCAGATGCCGGCGGCCGGCGAGCCGGTCCTGCACGACATCGGCTACTACATGCACGAGGGCGGCCACGGCGCCCTCCCCACCGATTGGGACATCTACCTCAAGTTCATGGAGATGCACCTCAAGCCCGGCAGGTAGAGGCGGGTCGAGGGCCCCATGGTAGTCCTGCCCGCTTACGCTCGCGGTTCGGCGCCGGCACGGAACCGCGAGCGTGAGCGAGCGGTCATCCCCCTGCGACCGTGTTCCGCAGCACGCCGATACCGGAGAGTTCCACCTCGACGACGTCTCCCGGCTTCATGGCGCGCGTGGCGCCGGGCGTGCCGGTGTAGATTACGTCGCCCGCCGAAGATCACATCCGGCGCCTGTTCCGGCGTGATGTTCTTCGCCTGCCTGCCGATGACGATCACGAGCTCGCCTTCGTAGCGGACGTTCTTGGCGTCCGGCGGGATCACGATCGGCTCGCCCGGCCCCGTGAGGCACGTGACCGGCTTCCAGAAGAACTCCGGCCTGGCGGGAGGCTTCTGCTGGCCCAGGTGGCTCCGGTAGCTGAGGGCCGCGGCCAGCACCTTGCAGTCGTGGCATCCGCGCTGGTCTGGCTGAAGTGGGAAGACGCGGACTTCGACCGGCCGGGCGCTGTGGCGGCTGTCCTGGTCCTGTCCACGCCGGCCATCGTGCTGATGGTGCAGATCACGGCCCCGCTGCTGGTCAGTTTTCCTCAGGGAGGCTCCGGCATAGGAGCAGTTCTGGTCATCCTGCTCGGCGGCCTGCTGGCGCCGCATCTCAAGCTGGCGGAGTCGTGGGGCCGGTGGTGGCTCCCCGGCGTGTTGTGCGCAGCT
>JBBITL010000006.1:0-3861 GCA_037440765.1 Solibacteraceae bacterium | reverse complement strand
GGTGTGAGCGCATCCCCGAATTCCTGCGCGCCGATGTAGCAGTCGGCCAGGTCGTTGGGGTAGTCCACCTTGAATCCCCAGCCGGAACGCCTTCCCGGCGCCAGATCTCCCGCGCTGGCGGCTGCCCATCCGCCGATCAGAAAATTCTTGTTGCCGCGGAATCTGGACGTGCGCCACAGGGCGTCAAACCCCACCAGGGTGTTGTCTCGCTTGCCGGCGGGATCGCCGGCGGTCACCAGCGCGCCTACCCTCAGATTGCGGTCCACGTCGTAGGAGGCCCGCCCGGCGAACAGGTTCGTTGAAGGGGCGAAGGTCGTCTCGCGTGTCTGGACGTCCACCAGCCCCAGCCGCCAGCGGCCAATCCGGCCGTTCAACTTCACTCCGGCGTCGATCGGTACCTGCTGGCCACCCAGAAGACCGATTCGCCGGCTGAAGAACGGGATGAAGGCGCGGCCCAGCCCGGGGCCGAAATCGAACTGGCTGGACCCTTCCAGGAAGAACGCGCGCTTCTCGGGAAAGAACAGCGGAAAGCGGGTGATGTTGATTTGACGCGTGTCCACCTCGGTTTCCGCGAAATCTGTATTGGCCGTGAAGACCGCGGCCATTTGCGGGGTGATGCGCCAGGTGAAATCCAATCCCCCGGCGCCCTGCCAGTTTCTGGCCCCTTGGGAGAACACCTCCCTTGTGCGCCCGGTCCAGTATGGCGTGAGCTCCAGGCCTCGTCCCTGCTCGATCTCCTCCATGCCGTACATCAGGCCCGCCCGGCTCATGTCGGCCGCGAACGAATCCAGGGTCGGAGAGGCCCAGCGCAGCACGAGCTGCTCCCGGGACACGATGCGCTCCAAGTTCAGCCCCCAGGCCGTCAGGCCCGGCGTGAAGTTCAGCGTGTGGCTCGGAATTTCGATCTCAGCCGACCACCCTTCGGGCGTTCTCGCCGTGCGCGCGTCCCAGATGCCGTCCCAGTCGCCCGAGATCCGTTCGGGGTTGTTGATGAGGCCGTCGGCGCGGGTGCTGGCTGCGTTGATCTTGAAAGCATAGCCGGTGCGCCTGTCTCCGTACGGATCGAGCGCGACCCCCACCGTGTCGTCGCCGGGCATCGAGTTGTCGAATTGCATGGTGCGCACTGCGATACGCTCGGGGTTCGGGTCCGTGCACAAGAAGCCGAAGTACAACAACCGGCCAACCAGCAGCACCCGCACCTCGGTGCGGAAAGGCGTGGATTCACCCGGACGCGGCGATTGCTGGGTCAGCACCACGGCCTCGGCCAGCCGCCAGGCCGGCTCGTCGAGACGTCCGTCCAGGCGCACAGGGTCCGGCGACTTGGTGACCCGAAGACTCGGGCCGGCGTCGCCGGCATGGCAACCGGCGACCGACAGCGCAAGGCTGAGGGCTGCTCTACGAAGAAGACCGATCCTCATAGGAGGCGGCCAGCCTCGGTCAGAAACCGCTGCGAGACCTCTGGAGTATTGTACATGAGGACGGACCGCGACCCGGCCTCGGCCAGGCGGCCGCGCAGACCGGGGTCCCGCCACAGCCGCCGGAGTCCGTCGGCCAGCGCCTCGGCGCTATCCGGTTCGACGAGCAGGCCGTGTTCGACGACTTCCGGCACTGCCGCCGCCCGTGCAGCCGCTATGGGCTTCCCGGCGGCCATGGCCTCCAGGAACACGATCCCGAAGCCTTCCTGAACGCTGGCCAGGCAGAAAGCATCGCAACGGTTGTACTCCCTGGCCAGCTCGTCCTGAGACAAATCGCCGAGCCAGCGAACCACTCCTTCCAGGCGCAGGCGGCGCCAGATGTTCAGGAGTCGCGCTCTTTCCGGACCGTTGCCCACAATCCTCACCCTCAGTTCGGGCAGATCGCGCCTGAGCAGCGCCGCCGCTTCCAGAAGGACATCGAAGCGCTTGCGGGGGTAGAACCGGCCGACAGAGAGAACCGTGAACTCATCCGGGTTCGGCCGGGCCGGGTTCCGGCGGAACAACCGGTTCCAGGCCGCCAGGTCGATCAGTTCCGGCACGATGGCGACTGGCCGCCGGGGGCCGTAGAGTTCCTCCAGGCGCCGGGCGGCGTAGCGGCTGGTGGTCACCACCAGGTCCGCGCGCTTTGCATGCCGCGCCTCGCAGGCGGCCTGGAGCGACATGCTCAGCCTGGTGAGCCCGCACTCGAAGCGCATCTCGTCGGCTATCACGCCCTTGATCGAAGCGATGTGCGGACGTCCGGTGCGGCCCGCGATCCGGTAGCCGTCCATGTCGAAACCCACCACCAGGTCAAACGGCTCCCAGCGCCGCCCCCAGTTGTTCGTTGAACCAGACGCGCCGCAGCGTGTACACGGGGAGGTCCGTGTCCGGCGTCAGGACCTCCGCTTCGTGGCCGAGCGCCCTCAATCCCGCGGCCAGCGCGGTGACCCCCGCGAACGTGCCGCTGCCCTCGAAGGGGTTCAGAGGCGTGGCCGTCAGGAAGGCCAGCCTTACGCGCTCAGGCGGCGAAGCGGAAGGCCCCGGTGCCGGGCCGGCGGGGTGGCCCCGGCTCACTCGACCCGGACCGCGGTTCCCCTCTTCTTCTGAGCGCGGGAGAGCTCGCTGATGCGCTCGTCGATCAGCGTGCGCAGGGCCTTGAGGAACTCGACACGGGCGTTGCGCAGGTGGCCGGCGGCCGCCTCCGAGCGGCACTGGAGCATCTCGGTCAGCTTGGGTCCCATGCCCATGCACAGGCACTGTACAGGGTGTGTCGCGGCCTCTTTCCTCTTCATGACTACGCCTCCTTCATTTCCACTGTCAGCAGTTTGTGGTCCAGCCTGGCCCGGGTCGGGGTCAGGCCGGCCATCGACGTGGGCAGCCCGATGTGGCGGCGCAGGCTGCCGACTTCCACGACCAGTTCGTCTCCCTTCTTGAACAGGCCGATCTCGCCCTTGGCGGCAAAGGGGAGTTGCAGGCGCACTTCATAACTGCCGTCGCGCTTGACGAAGTTGTAGGGGCGCTCAACGCGCGTGAGAATTGCGGGGTCCTCGCCGCCGGGATAGAGCGTTTCCGCAAGGCGCTCCAGGCGCTCCACTCCCAGGACCTCCTCCCGGTAAAGGGGGACGGTTTTCACCGGGACCGGCGCGAAGTACTCTTCGATCTCCCGGAGAATGCGATCCTGCGAGCGATGCCAGCGGTCAAAGTAAGCGTCGCTCACCACGGGGGGCAGGACGCGGTTGACGATCACCGTGTCCACCGTCAGGCCGTGGAGCGAGAAGTATACGTAGGCGCGCTGGGTCTCGCGGAGGACCATCTTCTCGGGATTCGTGGCCAGCCGCACGCTGGTCACCTTCGGGTCCTGCAACGCCTCCTCGACGCCCGCCAGCCGGGCGAACAGGTCCTTAACGTTGGCGAAGTAGCTGTCCGGGGGGAGTTCCACCGGCGAGACCCTGTTGGCCAGCGGACGCACGGCCTTCAGCAGGCTGCGCTGGTAGGGGAAGATGTGCTTCATGTACCAGTCGAGCGTGGTGGGCATGCTGACGAAACGCAGGCTTTCGGCGGTGGGCGCGCAATCCAGTACGATCACGTCGTAGCGGCGCTCGCGGCGGTACTGGTTGACGTGCATCATGGCGCTCAGTTCCTCCATGCCGGGGAGGATGGCCAGTTCTTCGGCCTCCACATCGCTGATGCCGGTGGTGCGCAGCACGGACACGACGTAGGAGGAGATCGCTTTCCAGTGGCGTTTGATCTCCTTCTGAATGCTCACTTCCTGGATGTCGAGGCGGTCGCGCACGGGGAAGGGATCGCTGGTGGCGTCCTGGAAAAGACCGGCCGCGAGGTCGAACGAGTCGGCCAGGCTGTGAGCGGGGTCCACGCTCATGACCAGGGTGTGGTGGCCCGACTGCGC
>JBBITL010000005.1:0-3938 GCA_037440765.1 Solibacteraceae bacterium | reverse complement strand
GAGTCTCTGCGGCGCGAGCGCCAGCAGGTGCGCGCCAGGATCGAGCGGCTGCTGGGCAGGCTGGAGGAAGTGGGCGGGGGATAGTCGGAGCTGGAGGATGGCCCTCATGGACGCCGTGAAGAGGCCTCTACGGGTCACGATCTACGGTCAATCCTACTCGCTGCGCTCCACGGGCGACCCGCGCGAGACCGAAGACCTGGCCCGCACGGTCGACGGCCTCATGGCGGGCATCGCCTCCCGGACCGGTGACAGCGATCCGGCGCGCGTCGCCGTGCTGGCCTGCCTGCACCTGGCCGATAGCCTGCGGAGCCTGGAAAGGGAACTGGCCGGCCTGAAGGATCGCGTCGACCGGAAGACCCGCGAATACTCCCTCCTGCTGGAGCGCGCCCTGGAGGACACCGGACCGCGATCGTCCGGGAGCGGCTTCTAGAACAGCCTCTCCTGCCGCCGCAGCGTGCCGAAAGAGCCGATGTTGGCCACCATGAAGGCAGCGCGAAAGACGTGGTCGTTGCGGTCCGTCAGGCCGAGGCGCGAGTACTGCACGCTGAAGCCGCAACAGTCCGTGTTGTAGGTGATCTGCGCCGTGGCGTGCCGCATGACCCCGTTGCGGAAATCGTATACCGAGTCGAAGGCGCTGCTCCAGCCTCGCCTGTTCTCTCCACCCAGGGCGAAACGGCCCCGGAACTCGTTGGCGCTGGCCGAGAGCTGAGGGCCGCTGCGCACCAGGTTGTGTCCCAGCCCGAGCGAGTAGATTGAGCGGCGCCAGTCCCCCGTGAGCCAACTGTTGACGGGCCGCCGCCTGAACGGGTCGTAGTCGCTCCGCCACTCCACCCCAAACCCGGCGAGGGGAGCGATGCGCAGAGCCGACACCACCGGCGAGTAGCGCCGCGGGCCGTCCAGGAAGGAGAAGGCGGTCAGCCCGATGGAACTGGCGATGACGTTGCGCCGGGGCCTTCCCGCCGCATCGAAGGCGGACACCGCCCCGCCGAAGCTCGGATCGAAGTAGCGCGCATGCCAGAGATCCCAGCTCAGCAGTTCAGACACTTCCTCGCCCCGCTTCACGAACAGGCGGTTGGCGAGGGAGACCTCCAGTTCGGTGGTATTGGCGGCCAGTTCGATCTCGTCGAAGCGGATCAGCCTGTTGAAGTCGCGGTATCCGGCGGCGTGGCGGAAGACGGCCCGCGGCTCGATGACGTGCTTGACCTTGTCGCCCAGCCAGCGCGGCCCGTCGCCCACGCGCGCCAGGGCGGGAGGGACTAGCTCCAGCGTGAATTCGCGGCCGAAGCGGCTGATGTTGGCGCCGCCGACGCGCCCTTCCTCCATGCGGGAACCGTAGTAGGTTTCCCGCAGGCTGACGCCAGGCAGCAAGGTGAAGCCCTTCCAGCGCAGCGCGGTCATCAGGCGCGGCTGAAAGTCGAGCCGCTCGGTGAAATGCCGGGTCTGAAACCGCGGCTGGCTCCGCCGCAGCAGGCCGGCGCTGGACTCCATCGAGACCCAGAACTGCAACCGCCCGATCGCGTACCGCCGGCGCCGGATCTGGAACTCCACCTGCGGCAGTTTTCGAATGGACACCTTCTCGTCCGGCAGGTAGCCTTTCAGTTCGTCCAAGTAGCTGCCGGCATTCTGTATGTTCTCGATGCGCGCGCCCACCAGGGTGAGGCCGAAACCCGGCCAGTGCTTGTCAACGAACCCGGCCGAGTGCACTTCGGAGGCGATAGCCTCATAAAGGCTCTCGGTGAAGGCCGTGCGGAACCTCAGGGATGTAAGGTAGTTGGCGTCCAGTCTCGCGTTGAAGCCGCCGCCCAGTTCGGCGTGTCCGCTGGCTGACAGTACAAGGCCGCCCTTCTTGCGGCGCTCGCCGCCGGGCTGCTTCTCGCCCCGGTCGTTCACGCCGTACAGGAACACGTTGTACTCCGATGTCGCCGACGGCCTGCCGCGCAAGTCCACGTGGTGCGCGAAACCCCTCTGCGTGAACCACTGGCTTCGGTACGTGGCGTCGTGGCTGCGGCTGTACGCCCAGTAGTATCCGGCTCCCACCATCCTTCCACGCCGTGAGCTGTTCCCGATATTGGGCGTCAGCAGGCCGCTCCTGCGGGGCTGCTCGGCCAGGGACTTGTAGAAGACGGGGGCGTACAGCAGCGGTATCCCCCGTACCCTGAAAGTGGCGCGGTAGGCCAGCGCCCGGTCTCCGGGCACAATCTCGAACCTCGGGGAGCGCAGGGCCCACCAGGGCTTGGGCAGCCGGCAGTTGGTGACCAAGCCGTCGTGGAGAATGTACTTATCTTTGACGCGCTCCGCCGAGCGGCCTTCGAAGTAGAACGGATTGGACGTGGTCAGCAGCCCCGGCCGGTGCTCCACCCGCGCGGGGACTGAGCCGCGCAAATTGCGGAATTGGCCGGTGTCCTCCTTCAGGTCGTATTCCACCTCGTCGGCCCAGAGTTCCTCTCCCCTGAGGAAGTGCTTGAAGCGGACGTCGCCCCGCGCCTCGGCCTTGCCGGTCTCTTCGTTGTAGTCCAGTCGATCCGCCCAGAGCTGCATTTCCGTGGTCTGGAGCGAGGCGTTCCCGCGAAGATGATAAACCGGGCCGTCAGACCACTTTGAAAGGGCCCAGACCACCACTTCGTTGGGGCCGGGCGGCTCAATCCCGGCCGGGCGGGCGGGCGGCGCCTGGGCTGAAGTCGTGGCGGCAGCCAACAGGCACAGGGCGGCGCCGCGCCACAGGGCGCTGAGAAGTGCGTGACAAACCCGGCCGATTATGCTACTAACAGGAGGAGAGAACCGACCGTACGCCTGGCGCCGAGAGCCCAAGCGAAAACCCTAGCATGGGGTGTCTGTCTCCCGCAAGGCCGCGGCGGGATCGAGTGTCGACGGATGGTTTGTGCGTATTGCGGCGCCTGGAACGCCGAGGACGAGCATCGTTGTTTGCGCTGCGGCCGCCGGCTGGGCCCGCCTCCGGCGGCGCCCCTGAGGTCCTCCCTGGCGCCGGCCCGGGAGGTGTCGCGCATCGTGGAGATCCCTGAGCGCGACGTGCAGCCCGCACATCCTCCGCAGCAGCCGGACCTGTTTCGGGTGATTCCGTTTGAGTCCATTGCCCCGCCGCGCCCCGCGCCAGACCAGGGGAGGCGCCGCCCGCCTGCCCGCCGCAACGCCGGCCGCATTGCGGACCCCAACCAGGGGAGCCTTTCCTTTGCCGCGCCGGCGGCGCCCGTCAGCCAGCCCGTGGCGCTCTGCCAGGGCCCGGTGGCGTCTTTCGGCAGCCGCGTGAGGGCCGGGGCTGTTGACTCCTCCATGGTGGCGGCCGGGGCCATCCTGTTCCTGCTGCTCACCCGCTTCTGGGAGAGCCCCCTGCCCTTGGACCGCGCCATGCTCTGGGCGCCGGCCACGGTCCTGGCGTCAATCCTGTGCTTCTACAAACTGGCGTTCTGCCTGCTCTCGGATCGCTCCCCCGGGATGCGCGCGGTCGGGCTGCGGCTGATGCACGTAAGCGGGCGGCCCGCCCGCAGGCGGGAGCGCCTGGTGCGGGAGTTGGCCAGCCTGCTTAGCCTGCTCACCGGAGGGATCGGTTATCTCTGGGCGCTGGCCGATGACGAAGGACTGACCTTTCACGATCACATCTCCGAGACGTTCCCGACCGCTGAGACGCCGCCCGCCTGAATTCTGTCGGATGATGTGAGGATATGCGCATCCAGTTTGACGAGACCAACCTGCGCGCCGAGATGGTCGGCGCCGCCCACGGTGTGACCGGTAAAGAGATTGCCAAGATGGACGCCAGGGCCGGCAAGGCGCTGGCGGCCTTCCGCAAGTCCAGCGACGAAGGCCGGTACGGATTCCCGCACCTGCCGCTTCAGACGGCCCTGGCCAGGGAGATCAGCCAGTACGCCGGCCGGGCGCAGGGCTCCTACGACACCGTCTGCCTGGTCGGAATCGGGGGCAGCGCT
>JBBITL010000004.1:3693-4188 GCA_037440765.1 Solibacteraceae bacterium | reverse complement strand
TGTTTTCAACGACTTACGGAAAAAGGCCCTCAAAAAAGCGCAAACATGCGCTAGATGGAAGAGGCGCTTGGCTTCGAGGTCAGCCTGACGCTGGCCCAGCCCGCCGCGTGGAGCCACGATTCTCGGGAGAGGCGGGACACTCTCCGGAGGCAGGAGTTCCGTTGTGGATTGAGGTCAGGGAAGCGCGTCGATGGTCCGCTCGATGTCTGCGGGGCTAATGTAGAAATGGGGCGAGACGCGCACCCAGCCCTGGCGCGGGGCAGCCATGATTCCCCGCTCCTTCAGGCGGTGGACCACCAGGCGGCTGTCCAGCCCCTCCTTGCGGAAACTGACAATGCCGGCGCCGGTTGCCGGGGTCCTGTCGCCCAGCACCTGGTAGCCCCTGGCAACGGCGCCGCTGGCTGCCTGGTCGCCAAGCGACTGCACCGCGGCAGCGATCCGCTCCACGCCCACCTCGAGCAGGTAGTCGATGGCCGCGCGTAGCCCGTAGCAGCC
>JBBITL010000004.1:0-3683 GCA_037440765.1 Solibacteraceae bacterium | reverse complement strand
TTCCGCACTCGTAACGGCCGGCGCCGGCTCGCAGGGTCATGTCGCGGCTGGCGTAGTCGTTGTAGTGAGCAACGTTGGTCCAGCCGAACTCCACGGGCTCGATCGAATCCTGCAAGTCCTTCTGTATGTAGAGAATGCCGCACCCTTCCGGACCCAGCAGCCATTTGTGGCCGCTGGCCGCCAGCGCATGTATGCCGGCCCGGCGCACGTCCAGCGGGAAGGCGCCCAGGCCCTGGACGGCGTCCACCATGAAGAAGCACCCGCGGCAGCGGCAGATCTGACCCACGGCTTCCAGATCCGCCCGCCGGCCGCTCAGGTATTGAACGAAGCTCAGGGCCAGGAGGCGCGCGCCATGGCAGGCGTCGTCCACCCTGTCCAGCGGGTCTTCGGCGGAGAGCCATTCCACTTTCACCCCGCGCGCCTCCAACCGCTTCCATGGGAAGTAGTTGGCGGGGAATTCCTCGCCGAAGGCCACCACTTTGTCCCCGGCCCGCCAGTCCAATCCCGTGGCGACGGCCGAGATGCCTTCGGAAGTGTTCTTGACGATGGCGATCTCAGCGGGCGTCGCACCGATGAGGCGGCCGGCCGAGGCACGCAGAGCGTCATAAGTGGCCAGCCACGCATCGTAATGCCAGGAACCGAAGTCCATGGCGTCCCCGGCCAGTCCGCGCATGGCATCCGCAGCGGGCCGGCACAGCGGAGCGACGCCGGCATGGTTCAGGTAGACCAGGTTTGCGGCAACGGGAAAATCGGAGCGGTAGCGCCCCCACAGGGGCGGTTCGTCGTAACCCATCAGAATGAATATACGTTCAACCAGATGTGGGCCGCCACTGCGGCAGCGGTATAATGTGTCCGTAAGCATCACATGGAGGGGCCTCCAATGAGTCACACGTGGATGTCCAAGATGGTTTCGCTGGTTCTGGCCTCGTTGCTGGCCGCGCCGCCCGGCTTCACGGCGGACAGCAAGAAGAAGGGCAGAATCGACAACCCGGACGACATCGGAAACCGTGACGTCGACGGACGGGTGAACCTCTACTCGCTCGAGAAGGAGATCCAACTCGGCAAGCAGCTGGCCCAGGAGATCGAGCAGGGCGCAAAGATCATCGACGACCCGGTGGTGGCCGAGTACGTGAACCGGGTGGGGCAGAACCTGGTGCGGAACTCCGACGCGCAGGTGCCGTTCACCATCAAGGTGATCGACAGCGACGAGGTCAACGCCTTTGCGCTCCCCGGCGGGTACTTCTTCGTGAACTCGGGACTGATCACGCGCGCCGACACTGAGGCGGAGCTGGCCGGAGTGATGGCGCACGAGATCGCCCATGTGGCGGCGCGGCACGGCACGCGGCAGGCCTCGCGCGGGGAGATAGCCAACTGGCTGTCACTACCGCTGATCTTCATGGGCGGCTGGACGGGCTACGCCATCCGCCAGGGCGCCGGCCTGGCAATCCCGCTGTACTTCCTGGAGTTCAGCCGGAGCTTCGAGTCAGAGGCGGACAAACTGGGGCTGCAATACATGTATGCCACGGGCTATGACCCGACGGCGTTTGTGGACTTCTTCGAGAAGATACAGGCGCTGGAGAAGAAGAAGCCCGGCACCATGTCGAGCGTTTTCCGCACCCACCCGCTGACCGACGACCGGGTCAAGGACGCGCAGAAGAACATTCAGGAGATGCTGAAGGCCAGGCCCGAGTACGTGGTGAACACCTCTGAGTTCAACGACGTCAAGGAACGTCTCCTGGCGCTGACCGCCAACCGCAAGGTAGACCCCAAGGATGCCAGCAAGCCGACGCTGTGCAGGCCTCCGGGCGGCAGCACCGAGCCGGTGGGCGGCGACGGCAGGGACTCCAGGACCGGTTCCAGCGACGAGCGCCCGACCCTGAAGCGCCGCCAGTAGACACGCGGCGCTGTTCCAGCTGACCGTAAGCCGTGCCGGCCGCGTGCGGGTCAGGCCTCGCCGGCCAGTTCGTCATACGCCCGGAGCACACCCTCCGCGGTGCGGCGCCAGGTGAATTGCTGGCAGTGCGCAAGGCCGCGCGCGATCAGCGACTCGCGCACAGCGCCGTCTTCCATCACGGCCGACACCTTGGCCGCTATGTCGGCGGGGTCCAGGGGGTCGGCGTAAAGCGCCGCCCCGCCCCCGGTCTCCGGCAGGGCCGAGGTATTCGACGTCACCACCGGCAGACCGTAGGACATGGCCTCCAGCACCGGAAAACCGAAACCCTCTTCAAGCGATGTGAACAGAAGCGCGCCGGCGCACTGATACAGATCCTCCAACACGCAGCGCGGCACGTACCCAAGGCGGGTTACGCGCGACTCCAGGCGCCGGCGCCGGATGTACTCATGCACCCGCTCGCTCCCGAATCCATTCCCGCCTGCCAGCACCAGCCGGTACCGCTCCGGCATCAATTCCAGAGCGCGCAGCGAAGTGATCACATTCTTGCGGTTGTCGATCACGCCGACAGTGAGCAGCATCTCATTGCCCCGCCCCACGAGCCTCTCGCGCTCTCGCAGGCGTGACTCGGGGGAAAGGCGCACGGCTGGCTGATCCACGCCTCCCGGAACGACACGTATGCGCTCACGTTCCACCCCGCAGTGTTCCATCACCCGGCGGGCGGTGTACCCGGAGAGCACCAGCACCAGATGCGCGCGGTCCAGTGCCTCGCGCAGCAGGCGCGAGAACTTGCTCTGGAAAGCCGGCGTAGAGTACTCGCGCCCGGTGATGGGAAAGACGTCGTGTACGGTGACCACCTCGCGCCGGTACCGGAAAGAAGGCGGGCGCTGCGCCAGGCTGTGGAAGATGTCGGTCCGCCAGGGCTGCCAGAAAGTAAGGGGCCGCTGGAAGACCTGCACCGAGAACCTCGGGTCGGCCGGCCGCAGGAACTCCCGGCTACGGCGAAGCCGCGACAGACGGTAGGCCGCCACGAAGCGATGCGGGCTGGCCAGTTCCGCCAGCGACTCGATGAGCCGCCTTGAGTAGATGGCGATTCCCGTGGGATAGGCGCCGAAGGTGAAACTGGCGTCGAGCGCGATCCTGGCCATGGCTGGCGCCTGCCGGCAGCAGAATTGATGATAGCCTAGGTATAGGCTCCTGGTCATTGACGGGGGCAGGCCGAGGCTCTGGCCATCAGGGACAGGTTGCCGCAACCATCAGGCGGCAGTCGTGGAGACTTTGGGAACCGAAGGAGTTCCATCCCGTTGTGGCAGCCTTCGGCGGCTATTCGGCCGGGAGCTGGTGCTCGGGGGGATCCTGATGCTGATGGCCGTCGCTCATAGCCTGAAGATAGGGAGCGGTAGATCATGTCCTGTAGAATCGGCTTCGTGGGGCTGGGCATCATGGGCAGGCCCATGTCGAAGAACCTGTTGAAGGCCGGGCACAAGCTGACCGTTCACGATGTCGTCCCGGGTGCTGCGGATGAGCTGGTCGAGGCGGGCGCGGAGCGCGGCTCTTCAGCGCTGGATGTGGCCTCGCGCTCCTGCGTCATCATCACCATGTTGCCGGACGGCCCCGAGGTGGAACAAGCAGTCCTCGGCCCCGGCGGCGTGCTGGACGGCGCCAGGGCCGGGAGCCTGGTGATTGACATGAGCTCAATCAGCCCGGCCGTCGCCGAGAAAGTCGGGGCCGCCTGCGGAGCGAAAGGCGTGGACTTCCTCGACGCGCCGGTCAGCGGCGGCGAGCCGCGTGC
>JBBITL010000003.1:1119-4263 GCA_037440765.1 Solibacteraceae bacterium | reverse complement strand
ATTTCGCTCATCCCCGTAATCCTGCTGATCCTGATGCTCGGCTACTGTCTCTTCGGCCTGGGCCTCGACCTGGAGAGCGGCGGATCCCACATACCGCTCATCCTGGGGACGGCGGCCGCCGCGGCTGCCTCCTCCTGGCTGGGCTACAGCTGGAAGGAGATCCAGGACCACCTGGTGAAAGGCATCACGCTGGGACTGAGCGCCTGCCTGATCCTGCTCATCATCGGCTCGCTGATCGGCACGTGGATCCAGAGCGGGATCGTCCCCGCCATGATCTATTACGGCCTCAAGATGATCGCGCCCTCCGTCTTTCTGGCAACCACCTGCCTGATCTGCGCGGTGGTCTCGATCGCCACGGGAAGTTCCTGGTCCACGGCCGGGACCATCGGCGTGGCGTTGATCGGAATTGGCGCGGCCATGGGCATCCCCCTGGCGATGGTCGCCGGCGCCATTGTTTCCGGCGCCTATTTCGGCGACAAGATGTCGCCCCTGTCCGACACGACCAACCTGGCGCCGGCCACGGCGGGGACCGACCTGTTCACTCACGTCCGGCACATGGTTTACACGGGCGTGCCCAGCCTCCTGATCGCGCTGCTGCTCTACGCCGTGCTTGGATTGAGATACCGGTCCGGCGGCGTGGACTCGCCGGACGTCGCGGTCATGCTGGAAACCATCGCGAATTCGTTTCACATCTCACCCTGGCTGCTGGCCGCACCCCTGCTGGTGATCTTCATGGTCATATTCAAGATCCCCGCGCTGCCGGCGCTGCTCGGGGGGACAATCCTGGGAGCGGTGGTGGCGGCGGCCGCGCAGGGGAGCCCGCTCGTGGAAATCATCCGGGTGTCGTTCGGCGGTTTCGAAGCGGCTACCGGCGTGGAGCACGTCGACAAGCTGCTCTCGCGCGGCGGGCTGCTCTCGATGATGTCCACGATCTCGCTCATCTTCTGCGCGCTCGGATTCGGCGGGGTCATGGAAGGGAGCGGGATGCTGGAGAAGATCGCGGCCTCGATCCTCAGGCTGGCCCGCACGGTGGGCTCGCTCGTGACCGCCACCGTGATGACCTGCCTGGGGATGAACCTGATCGCCCCGGACCAGTACCTGTCAATTGTCGTCCCGGGCAGGATGTACCGCAACGCCTTCACGCGGATGAAGCTGCACCCCAAGAACCTCTCGCGCCTGCTGGAGGGATCGGGGACGCTCAGTTCGCCCCTGGTGCCGTGGAACACCTGCGGGGCCTTCATGGGGGGCGTCCTCGGGGTGAGCGCGGGCGCCTATTTCATGTTCGCCTTCTTCAACTTGGTCGTGCCGCTGGTGAACATCCTTTTCGGATTCACGGGCATTACGATGCACAAGATGACCGAAAGCGAAGAGCGCCAGATGCTGGAGATCGGCGAGGTAAAGTAAATCCCCGCGCTCAGCGCGCGATGCGCATCCGGCCGTCCACCGCTACGGCGCCGCGCCCCGGCGCGAGGACCTTCACCGGGTTGAGGTCGAGTTCCCGGATCTCCGGCACGATGTCGACGAGCGCGGAAACCTGCCGGATGATCCGTATCAGTCCCTCGCGGTCCCCTGCGGGAGCCCCGCGGTAACCGTCCAACAGCTTTGACGCGCGGAGTTTGCCGATCATCTCGGCGGCGTCGATGTCGCTCACCGGCGTCAGCCGGAAGGAAACGTCGCGCAGCAGTTCCACCAGCACCCCGCCCAGGCCGCAGACCAGCAGCGGCCCGAAAGTGGGATCGGCCGTGACCCCCACCAGGGCTTCAATCCCTCCTCGCACCTCGCGCTGCAGCAACACGTTTTCCAGCGTCACGCCGATCGCGGCCATTCTTTCCGTCAGCGTTTCGATCGCCGCCTTCAGCTGATCACGGTTCTCGATCCCCAGCAGGACCCCGCCGACGTCGGTTTTGTGCAGCACCTGGTCGGACTGCACTTTAACCACCAGCGGATATCCCATCCGTCTCCCCGCCTCGAGCGCCTCGCCGACCCTGGCCTGTTCGGACGCTGCAAGGTCGATCCCGGCGGCGCTCAGCACCGTCGCCAGGTCGTGCGGATCGAGCCAGACCGACCCTGAACTCCGCGAGAGCACCCGGTCGATGACGGCGCGGATCGCGGCCCGCGCGAACGGGTCCAGCTGCAGCACCGACCCGGCCGGCCGGTTGCGCCACCTGCCGTATTTCTCCGCGGCGGAGAGCGCCAGGGCGGCGTTCTCCGGAAAACTGTAGGATGGAATCCGCCCCCGCGGCCCGCGGCTCAGCACGGCGGGCGCGCCGCGGTAGGACATGAACACCGTGAGTACGGGTTTCTCCAGCGGAACGTTCCCCGCGGCGCGGCCCAGCGCCAGCGGGATCTCCTCCGGCGGGTGCAGCTGCGGCGGGATGTAGATCACGATCACCGAATCGACCTTCGGATCCTTCCCCACAATTTCCACCGCGCGCTGGTAGTGCTCCGGCGTGGCGGAAGCGATCATGTCCACGGGATTCGTCACCCCGGCCTGGAAAGGAAGGAACGAGCGGAGCTGTTCGACGGTCGACTCGGAAAACTCCGGAAGCTTCAGCCCCTTCGCCTCGCACGCATCCGCCAGCAGGATCCCCGGGCCGCCGGCGTTGGTGATGACCCCGACGTTCGGCCCGCGGGGGATCGGCTGCGTGGAGAGCAGCAGCGAGACGTCGAAGAGCTGCTCCAGCGTGTCCGTGCGGATGACGCCGGCCTGCTCGAAGAGCGCGTCCACGGCAACATCCAGGCTGGCGAGGGCCGCCGAGTGGCTGGAGGCGGCGCGCGTCCCGGCGGCCGAACGCCCGGACTTCACCGCGACAATCGGCTTGCGGCGCGCGATCTCCGGGGCGATGCGCGAAAACTTGGCCGGATTGCCGAA
This sequence comes from Solibacteraceae bacterium, assembly GCA_037440765.1. Taxonomy (GTDB): domain Bacteria; phylum Acidobacteriota; class Terriglobia; order Bryobacterales; family Bryobacteraceae; genus DTKY01. Next base: position 1,391 of record JBBITL010000003.1, on the reverse strand, counting down.
GCTCTCGAGATAGAGCACGATCACGTTCGTGCGCTCATCCTCGGACCAGTAGGCCAGCAGGTCGTTGCCCGAGACGTCCGCCTTGTTGCCCACGGAGACGAACGTGGAAAGGCCTATGTTCAAAGACTGGATCCGCTCCAGGATGGAGTAACCAAGGGCGCCGCTCTGCGACATCATCCCGATGTTGCCCGCGGGCGGCCACGGCGGGATGAAGGTGGCGTTGAGCGAGTAGGCGGGGTCGGTGTTGACGATTCCCATGCAGTTGGGTCCCA
>JBBITL010000003.1:0-1109 GCA_037440765.1 Solibacteraceae bacterium | reverse complement strand
GCCGGAGGCGCGCACCAGCTCGCGGATTCTCTCTTCCGCCTCGCGCCCCTCGGGGCTCGCCTCGCCGAAGCCGGAGGAGATGACCACTACCGCGCGGGCGCCGGCCGCGGCGCAGTCGCGGATGGCCTGCTCGACGATCGGCGCCGGGACCGAGATGATGGCCAGCTCCACGGGACCGGGAACCTCCGCCAGGCTGGGGTAGACGGTCAGGCCGTTGATCTCCGTGGCCTTCGGATTGATCGGATAGACCTTTCCGGTATAGCCGCAGCGGACGATGTTGGAGAGCAGCGCCGCGCCGATCGAGCCTTCCTGGCGCGAGGCACCGACCACCGCCACGGACGCCGGGCAGAAAATCGGCCGGATGCTCTGGGCCGCGGCCTCCTGCTCGCGCCGCAGCTGCGCCTCGCGGAGCTCCTCGGTCTCCCTGGTGGCGAGCGAGATGCTGAATATCCCGCCTTCGATCGAGCGTTTCGCGCCGAAGCCGCTGCCGGCGAAGACCTTCATCATCCGGTTGTTCTCGCCCACGACGTCGGCCTCGAACTCCTCGATGCCGCGAGCCCGGGCGATCCGCGCCAGGTGTTCCAGCAGGAGGGTGCCCATGCCGCGCCTCTGGTAGCGGTCCGCAACGGCGAACGAGGTCTCCGCCCGCGTGGGCTTGCGGCGCCCGTCGTCGATCACGGAGTAGCGGCCGATGCCGGCGATGATCTCCTCGTCCTCCTGGCGCACGGCCGCCGCCAGGGCCACGTGGCGGTCGAAGTCCAGGTCGGTGAAGTGGGCCAGGGCGTCCAGGCTGATCCACTCCTGCGTGTGGAAGAAGCGGAAGTAGACCGACCGCCGGCTCATGCGGCTGAAGAGGTCGTGCAGCCGGTCGGTGTCGTCGCTGCGCAGCGCGCGGATGAGGATGGAGCTGCCGTCGCGCAGGATGGCCTCGGCCTTGTAATTGCGAATATTTTTGCCCAATGGTCATCTCCTTCGCTGGCCACGAATTCCACGAATTTTCACACATTCGTGGAATTTGTGGAATTCGTGGCAAAGGAATCTGTCGCGCAACAAGGCGACTACAACGGCTGCAGGTTGGCGAGCCGCTCAATCAGCGTCTTCCTGCCCGC
>JBBITL010000002.1:0-4312 GCA_037440765.1 Solibacteraceae bacterium | reverse complement strand
CACGGTCACCGGCTTGCCGTCCTTGCGGCCAGGCTGGAAGCGCCACTTCATGACGGCCTCGATGGCCTTCTCATCAAGGCCCATTCCCAGTGCCCGCGTGACTCTGGGATTCTGCGGCAAACCGCGCTCGTTCACCTCTATGTACAGGATCACCGTCCCCATGTACTTCGCTTTGCGGGCTTCCTCGGAGTACTCGGGCTCGATCCTGTAGACGACTACGGGAGCGGTAACCCCGCCGCCCGCGCGGAACACGCCGCCTCCGAAGCCGCCGCCCTCGCCGGGTCCGAAACCCGCGCCCCGGCCGGGGCCCACGCCGCCGCCCGACCCGGAGCCGATGCCGCCGCCGGATCCCGTCCCGCTGGAGGGCGGCCCGATACGGCCCAGCGGATCTCCGAACTGCGCCATACTCACCTGCGGCAGGGTCACATCGGGCGGCACAACGATGGTCGGCTCCATGATCAGCTTGGGATCAGGGTTGGTCACCACGGCAGTGGGAGGCGTGAACTGGCGGGGCGCCGCCCTGGGCAGTTTGCCCTTGGGGGCCGGAAGCGGGTCACGGGCGCCGCCCCCACCTCCGCCCGTCTGCTTCCGCGGCTGCGGAATGTAGGGCGCGATGTCCGGCGCGATCAGCGTCACTGCCTTGGCCACGCTCTGCTGCACGTCCTTGTTGGTGGCCAGCGAAAACGCCAGCGCCACTACCGTCACGTGAATGACGAAAGACGACAGAAAAGCCCGCTTCTGCCGCCCGTAGAGGCCCCAGATGCTCTTCACCTCGACCGGCTTCGACGTCACCACCAGCGGCGGGAGTTCGCGCGGGAACAGAGCGTCCTTGACGCCCGTGTATAGGGAAACAAACAGGCTCTCCGAGGCCACCTCATCCGCGAGGCGCTTCAGGTGGTCATCGGGGGTGGAGACAGGCAAATCTCCTGCCGCCCCTTGGCTTGCCGGGTTAAGCTTCGTGTCCTGGTCTGGCATCCGATCCGCCTGTATGACTCCAAGCGCCGCCCGGGGCAGTCTGTCTGCTCTCCTGCCCTGCCATCTTAGATGAAGCAGGCGGCCGAGCCGTTACCGCAAACTACGGATTCCCATCGGCCGCTCTATGAAAAAGTGTACCACAGGCGCGCCATGATGCCGGATGCAAAACCCCGGCACCCCCAAGCGAAGCATCCTGCGCCGGACTGCTTCGCCTGGCCCGGAAAGTCAAGGCCCAGGACGAATACAATACTGGAGATTCCGCTGGATTCCACTGTCCGCGCCTGCCTGGTGGCCGCTGCGGCAGAAGCTGCCTGGAGAGGTAACCGGCGCTCAACCCGAACTCTCGCCAAGCCTGGCTGGACCTCAGGCTTACGCAGGGCCGAACGCCGCGCTGAGCGCTACACGTACTCCTGGCGCCACTTGACGAGGGCTTCGGTCAGGTTTGTGCGGATCGTGACGAAGTGGTCGTTCTCAAACTGGTTGGTGAACTCGCGCGGGTCGGATCGCAGGTCATAGAGCTCGTTCGGTCCCGCGCCGCCTGCCCGCAGCACGAGCTTGTAACGGAAGTCCCGCGCCATTTCCACCCCGCCGTAGGAGGCGAATACCAGGTTCCGCCAGGGGGGCGTCCGCCGCGGGAAGGGCCTGTTGGTGACGGGCAGCAGATAGCTCCTCCCGCACAGCTCGCGGTCCTTGGGAACTGCGACGCCGGCCACCTCGCACAGCGACGGGAGGAGGTCGTAGGAACCGGCCAGTTCGGTGCGCGCGCCCTCGACCGGCACCACGCCGGGCCAGTTCCAGATCATGGGCGTCTCGACGGCCTCCCGGTAGAGATTGACCGGGTCGGAGCCGCGCCCGCCGCTCCACAGTCCATGGCGTCCCGCCAGCAGGCCGCGCGAGGCGGTGAAGATCACCACCGTGTTGTAGCGCACCTTCATCTTGTCGAGAACGGAAATCAGCGGAGGAATCTGATCGTCCAGAGCGCTGACTGCCGCCGCGCATTTTCTCAGGCTCTCCACCGGGTTCTTCATCAGCTCCCGGTTCTCGGCAGCCCAGGCAACGGCGGGCGACCATCCTACGGTCGCGAAGGTTGTCCCGTCGTACAGGTCGTAGTACTTCTGCGGAAGCCCCTCATAGGGCACGCGCGGGCTCGGGTGGCTGACCAGAAGGAAGAAGGGACGCTCCGGCTTCTGAGCCTCGAGGAACCGGACCGCCCCGCCCGTGGTAGCCTCTGCCGCGTAACCCCGTTCCTGAGCGGGAAGGGCCGACCAGGAGTTGAAACCGTGCTGAGGCTTCGCGTCATCGCCAAACGGCCACCGGCCCGCGAATCCGCATTCATAGCCGCTGCGGGCGAGCAGATCGGAGATCATCAGCTCGGAGCGGAACCTGGCGGGAGGTCCAGCCGGACCCAGCGCGTCCTCGATCCCGTGCTGGCGCGGCAGCCGCCCTGTGAGCAGCGTCGCCGGGCTGGCGGCGGCGCCCAGCGTCGCCATCGAGTGGTTGACAATCCGCGAGCCGCTGCGGACCAGAAGATCAAGATGAGGCGTGCGGATCTCCTTGTTGCCGTAGGAGCCCAGCATCCAGGCGCCGAGCTCTTCGGCCAGGATCAGGACAATGTTCGGTCTCGGCATGGCCGGCCTCATGATCATCGGCGCGGCCAGGCCCGCCAGAAATGTTCGGCGCGGCAGAGGCATATTCGTCAAACCGTAGGTTAACTGATTCAGCGCCCCTACAGCACGTCCGCAAAGCCGCGCTTCAGGTGCCGGAAGAACAGCCCGCCCGCCAGGAAGGTCCCCGCGGCGAAGGCTGCCAGGACGGCCAGCTCCATGGGATCCGGCAAGTTCAGGCTCAGCAGCCGCTCACGGTAGGCCCGCACCACGTAGGCCATGGGGTTGGTGTCCAGAATGACCCGCGCCCAGGACGGGTACTGGGATTCGGAGATGAAGATGGGCGTGAGCCAGAACCACAGGGTCAGGACCACGGTCATAACCTGGGCCGAATCCCTGAGGTAGACCTGGAGGGCGGAGATGATCCACCCCAGCCCCACGGCGAACAGCCCGATCATGAGCATGTAAAGCGGCAGAAACACGAGCATCGCGCTCGCGTGGTTCAGGAAAATGGCGACCGCCGCCACCACCAGCGCCACCCCGATCAGGTGGTGCACCAGCGAGGACAGGAAGATCGACAGCGGCAACACCTCCGCGGGAAAGACCGTCTTGGTGATCAGGTTGGCGTTCTCCACGAGCGAGGTCGAGGAACGCAACACCGTGTCCTGAAACAGCAGCCAGGGAAGGAACCCGCTGAACAGGTACAGCGAGTAGTTCTGGGTGACCTCGCCGGGTCCAAGCTGCATCTTGAGGCACACGTCAAAGACGAACGTCCAGCTTGCCAGCAGCACCAGCGGGTGCACCACGCCCCACAGCCAGCCGGCCGCCGAGCCGACGAACCGCTTCTCGAAGTCCCGGCGGACCATCTGAAACAGCAGCGTCCGCCGCTCAACCAGGTTTCTGACAAACAGGCTGCCGGGGAATCTCATACGACCCGAACATGCTAGCACAGAGGAGCCGGATGGGAGAGAATGGCAGTCATGAGAGCAGCGGCCGCCACCGACCGGGGGCGGGTGCGCCAGACCAACGAGGACAGCGTGCTGGCCGACGCCGGGGCCGGAATCCTCATAGTCGCCGACGGCATGGGCGGACACCGGGCCGGCGAGGTCGCCAGCGACCTGGCCGTCGAGACGATCCACCGCTCCCTGAAGGAAGCGCTGGCCGCCTACGGGCCGGCCGTGCCGGACGCTCCATGGCTGTTGGCGCGGGCGATCGAGCAGGCCAACTTCGCCATCTGGTCGCGCGCGGCCAGTGACCTGGATCTGCGGGGAATGGGCACCACCGTGGTGGTGGCCTTATCAACGGGCGAGCCGCTTTGGGTGGCACACGCCGGAGACAGCCGCGCCTACCTGGCGCGGCGGAACGGGCTGACGCGGCTGACGGGCGACCACTCCCTGGTGGGACAATTGGTGCGGAACGGCGAGATCACCGCCGGCCAGGCGCGCACCCACCCCATGAGAAACGTGATCAGCCGGTGCCTGGGCACCGAGAAGACCGTCCAGCCGGAGATCCAGAGCCTGAGCTGGACGCCGGGCGACACGCTGGTGCTGTGCTCCGACGGACTGACCGGCATGCTGGAGGACCAGGAAATCGAGCAGGCTCTCGGCGCGGCGGGCGACGACCTGGACGGCGCCTGCCGCTCCCTCATCTCCCTGGCAAACGAACGGGGCGGTAAGGACAACATCAGCGTGGTGGTGGCGCGGAACACGGGGTAGACATCCATGCGGAACCTG
>JBBITL010000001.1:497-4486 GCA_037440765.1 Solibacteraceae bacterium | reverse complement strand
GCCGGGCTCGCCGAGCGGGAAGCGGCACACCCACATGGCGGCGTCGTCCTCGCCGACTTCACCCTCCTCCAACTCCGTCACCCAGACGTGCTCCATGCCTTCGGTCTCCAGAAGGCGCACGTCTTCGTCGCTCAACATATGCCCCTTGGCCAGCAGCTTCTTGCCGCCGGGGCGGAAGACGGTGTTGCAGAGGATGCGGCCGAAGGACTCTCTTATCGGGACGGGCTGGGCTCTCATGGCAGTACTGAGAGCTAGTGCCCATGTTGCCGAAAACCTCTCAGCAAATTCCTTATGGGCTCCGGCGGCTAGCCTGCGTGTGTGCTGATCCTTGGAACGGGCAGGATTTGATCCCCGTTCGAGGCGGCATCTTCAGCTTTCATGGGGGCGCAGAGATGTTCCGGAACCAGCAGCTTGCGGACCGCGATCTCGTCGCAGCACTGTAGCTTCGGGCAGCGGAGGCAGTCCTTCCAGACTTTGGCGGGCAATGACTGGCGGTCGACCTCGACGTAGCCGAGCCGGGCGAAGAAGTCAGGGATGTAGGTGAAGGCGAAGACCGATTGCAGACCATGCGTGGTCGCCTCGGCCTCCAGCGCTTCCACAATGCGCTTGCCGATGCCCAGGTGCTGGTGCGACGGGTCCACCGCCAGCGAGCGCACCTCGCCGGTGAACGTGCCGTAGAAGTGCAGCGCGCCGCCGCCCGCCACCTGGCCGCCGTTCAGAGCCACCGTGAAGTCCCGGATGTTCTCGGCCAGCTCGAACTCCGTCCGGTGCAGCATGATGCCCTGGGAGGCGAAGCCGTTGATCAGGCCAACCAGCGGCCGGACGTCGGTGAGCAGCGCCTTGCGAACCTCAATCACCGCTCGCCTCCTTCACAATGCGGGTGCCCAGGGGCTCGCCGTCGAGCAGGCGCCCCAGGACGCCGGCCGCGGCGCCGGGCGCAATCGCTACCTGCGCGATGCCGTTCCGCAAGGCCTCGCCGGCCGAGACGAGCTTGGCCTGCATCCCGCCGGTGGCGACGTCGCCGCCGATCAGTTCCTCACTCTCCCGCAGGCTGATGACAGGGACGAGCCGCTTCGAGGCGTCGAGCACGCCCTCCACGTCGGTAAGGAAGATCAGCCGGTCCGCCCGGAAGCCCGAGGCGCACGCCACGGCCATCTGGTCGGCGTTCACGTTGAAGACGCGGCCCTGCCGGTCGCCTGCCACAAAGGACACCACAGGCAGGAATCCCGCGGCCGTCAGGCTGTCGAGAAGCTGAGGGTTGCAGCGCGCCGGCCGCCCTACCTGTCCGAGTTCCGGCCTCACGAGCTCGGCCTCAACCAGGCACGCGTCTATGCCGGAAACGCCCACCGCCCGCGCCCCGGCCGCTATCAGGGAGGCCACCAGTTGCTTGTTCACGCTGCCGGCGAAAACCTTCAGGACCGCGTCGATCGTCTCGGGCGTGGTCACGCGCAGGCCGCCGATGAACTGGCTTTCCACGCCGCGCTCGGCCAGGAACCTGGTCATCTGCCTGCCGCCGCCGTGTACCGCCACCAGTTGGTGGTCCCGCGCGGCTGCCGCCAGTTCCCCCGCCAGCCTCAGCCGGGTCTCCTCCGCGTCGAGCAGCGTACCGCCGAGCTTGACCAGCAGCCTCACAGAAGGCCCTCGGTTTCGGGATACCCGAGCATCAGGTTCATGTTCTGGACCGCCTGCCCCGCGGCGCCCTTCACCAGGTTGTCAATGGCGCTGACCACCACCGCGCGCCGGGTGGCCGCGTCCACCTTCACGCCGATGTCGCAGCAGTTGGTGCGGACAACCGCCCGCAGGTCCGGCATCTGGCCCGGGTCGTACAGACGGACGAACGGCTCGCCCCGGTACTGTCGCTCGTAGATCGCGACAAGGGATTCGGCATCGTAGCCGGGCATTACCCGGAAGTAGATGGCCTCGAGGATTCCGCGCTCCACCGGCAGCAAATGAGCCGTGAAGCTGAACTCGGCCTCCTCCAGGCCGGACGTCAACAGCACCTCCGGGACGTGGCGGTGATCCAGGATGGAGTAGGCCGAGAAGTTCCCCTCCACTTCGCAGAAGCTGGTCTTCAGCGTCGGCTTGCGGCCCGCCCCGCTCACGCCGCTCTTGGCGTCGCAGACGACGCCGGCGGAGCGGTCGATGGCCCCCGCCTCGATCAGCGGACGGAGGGCAAGGTTCACCGCCGTCGGGTAGCAGCCCGGATTGGCGAGCAGGGCGGCCGTCCGGACGGCTTCGCGGTTGAACTCGGGCAGGCCGTAGACGGCGCCGGCCAGCAGCGCGGCTTCGGTGTGCGGGGCTCCATACCAGCGGGCGTACCTCTCCGGGGTCCTCAGCCTGAAGGCCGCGCTGAGATCGACGACCCTGGCGCCGGCCTCCAGCAACCTAGGCGTCAGTTGCATGGAAACGTCCTGGTGGGTGGCCAGGAAGACCAGCGGGAGTCCTTCCCGCCGGACGGCCTCCGCCATGCCTTCGATCCGCTCGTGCCCCTTGTGGCCCCGGGGGCGAGGCGGGTCAGCGACGTCAGCCCGATCTTCGACCAGCATGCGCTCCACTCCCGGATGGCGCTCCAGGATCGCCACCAGTTCCGCTCCTCCGTACCCGAGATATCCGATCACTCCGACTCTGACGCCCATGAGACTATTTATTCATCCTCATGAATAAATATAGCACGGCATGGTGCTGGCTGTTCCACCCCGGTGGGGTCTTTGGGAGGCGCCGGACTGGCGGCGCGGCCATTTCTGTGTGTCGGTCGGAGTATACTCATCAGTCGGAGGAGTCTGCGTTGAAGAACAATTTCGTGTGGCTGTGGTTGGCAATGTTGACGCTCTTGGCGGGCGGTGCCGCGGCGGCGGAAGTGGACGGCAGGTGGGCGGCGCAGGTGCCCGGGTTCCAGGGCGAGACGATCGAGATCACCTTCACGTTCAAGGCCGAGGGGACGAAACTGACTGGTACGATAGGCTCGCCGATGGGCGAACGGCCGATCAGCGAAGGCAAGATCGGCGGCGAGGATCTCTCCTTCATCCTCGTGTTCGGCTCGCCGGACGGCGAGTTCAAAATGAAGATCGTCTACAAGGGCAAGCTCTCCGGCGACACTATCAAAATGACCCAGAGCTTCGAGGGTGGGCCCGGCGATATGCCCCCGATCGAGTTCGTCGCCAAGCGCGTCAAGTAGCGCCCGACCGGGAAATCAACGGGGCTGGGAAGCTCTGTACCAGGCGTCGAGGAACTCGTAACGGTCCCGGTGCGTCTCGGGAGCCGGGTGACTTGAAGCGTCCAGGTGCATCACCTGGCGTGTAGCGCTGAAGGCCGGCCACTTCGGGAGACCGGCGCCGTTGGGATCGCCCGTCTTCACGAAGTTGGCCCAGTAGGCGGCCATCGTCTGTGAGGTCTTCCGGTCCTCCGGCTGCCAGGCCGCCTTCTTTGAATCAAGGGCTCCGAACGCATACTCCAGTTCCCAGGCGTGCCCTGCCAGCCCTTTGAGGCCGAGTTTACTCATCTCCTCGGGCAGCGGCACCGGGCGGTCGAACCGGAACCGGTAGACCGGCGCGCGGCCGGTGCGGCTGTGCTCCTCGATCCACTTCCAGGTGCAGTAGACGATGAACAGGTCGCTGGCCAGGTCGCCGGCCGAGCGCAGGGCCTCTTCATCGTTGGACGCCGGGTAGAGTTTCAGCGCGGACTCGGCCTTCTCCTTGAACTGCTCGCGGAGTTGCGCCGCAAAGGCCCTGGCTGTGGCTTTCTCGCTGGCTGCCAGAACGGAGGCCCGCATCTCGTCGGCGGTCCATCCGGCCAGCAGCGCAACGCGGCTCTGTTTGCCCTGTGCATAGACGGATGCGACATCGGACGGGAGGAAGTAGCCGTCGATGATGGGACTGAAGCCGATCATCCCGAACTTCGCCGCCGGTTTCAGCAGTTCCTCCGCGGGCCGCGCCCGGAGATCGGCCACGCTCCCGGCGCCGGCGGCCGCTGCGAAATCGAGGCCCTGCTTC
>JBBITL010000001.1:0-471 GCA_037440765.1 Solibacteraceae bacterium | reverse complement strand
GGTGGCCAGCGTGCCCGATCCGGTGGTGAAAAACGCGCCGCTCTGGCCGATCGCTCCGCGGAACAGGCCCTGCGACAGCGGCGACGCCATGAGCGCGCTCACCGAGAACGAGCCGGCCGATTCGCCGCCGATGGTCACCTTGGCCGGGTCGCCGCCGAAGGCTGAGATGTTGCTCCTGACCCACTGCAAGGCGGCAGCCTGGTCGAGGAGGCCGTAATTTCCTGAGGCTTTCCGGGGAGACTCGGCAGTCAGTTCGGGGTGCGCCAGGAAGCCGAGAACCCCCAGCCTGTAATTGACGGTGACGGTGATGATGCCGAGCCGGGCGAAGTTCTCTCCACCGTAGCGCGGCTCCGCCCCGGAGCCTGCCGCGAAGCCGCCCCCGTGGAAGTACACGAGGACAGGCAGGCGTTCTGAGGCGCGCCTGGCCGGCGTCCAGATGTTCAGGTAGAGGCAGTCCTCACTCACCACAGG